>DATMJF010000338.1:0-2169 GCA_035554455.1 Rummeliibacillus sp. | reverse complement strand
TTTTACTTTAAAAACGCCTTGCTTTTATTTTATGACTTATATGTTGGGATATTGAAAAAGTTAGATAAAAAATTTCTTAACATCAATAGGCTTATTAACTTGGTTGAGCCCAATTAATAATTTTAATCGTGCTTTTTGTCCGTTTAATCCTGTTGCGAAAATGACGCCCATATCTTCTAACATTTTACCTCCGCCTTCATAGCCATATACACCTTGTGCAATACCATTAAAACAACGAGATACAAGGACTACGGGGATTTGAAGTTTTAATAATTCTTCAATCGTTGGTAAAACTGCAGGCGGAATATTTCCTTGTCCAAGACCTTCCAAGACTACCCCGTCATATTGATAATCAATTGCTGAGCGTATTAAATCAGCATCCATACCAGCATATACTTTAAATAAAGCTACTTTTTTATCAAGATTTGAAACTTCAACATACTCTCTTTTCAACGGTGCTTGATGAAAATGAATCATCGATTTCGTGACAAGTCCAAGTGGTCCATATTGAGGTGATTGAAATGTTGCAACTGAACTTGTGGAAGTTTTTGTTACGTTCACAGCAGAATGAAGTTCATCATTCATCACAACAAGTACCCCTTTATTTTTTGCATCTTCTGAAGAAGCCACGCGAACAGATTCTACCAAATTATATACTCCATCAGCACCTAATTCATTTGATGAACGCATAGCACCTGTTAGTACAATAGGAATCTCTAAATTTGTCGTTAATTCTAGAAAATAAGCAGTTTCCTCTAAAGTGTCTGTACCATGTGTAATCACAACACCATCAATATTATTTTTGCCTATTGTTTGTAAGATCAAGTCTCGCAACTCTAGCATTTTTTGAGGTGTCATATGAGGAGAAGGTAAATTAAATGCTTCAAGCTCTATGATATGTGCAATTTTTTCTAGCTTTTTACTTTCTTGTATTAAAGGATTTGTTGAATCGGGTACAACAGCTCCTGATTCTTTGCTGACATGCATTGAAATAGTACCACCGGTATGCACAAGTAAAATCGTTTTTTTCATAACAAATCCTCCCTAATTTTCTTCATCTATCATATAGAATGGTATAATAAAAGGAGATGGAATGAAAGGAGCTACTAAATGTTTGTACTCTTATCAGTATCCATTGCTCCTGCTCTAGCTCTCTTTAGCTTTTTCTATCTAAGAAATCAAATGGCAACGGAGCCTAGAAGAACATTGTTCCACACATTTTTATATGGTGCAATATTAACGTTCCCTATTTTGTTTTTGCAATATGTTATTAAAGAGGAACAAATATTCCCTAATATAATTGTTCAAGATGTATTTTTTTCAGGAGTAGTGGAAGAATTTTTTAAATGGTTTATTTTAATGATAGCTATTTATCATCATATAGAGTTCGATGATCCTTACGATGGCATTCTTTATGGAGTTAGTATTTCGTTAGGATTTGCAACTGTTGAAAACATCTTATACATACTATCATTTGGCGTTGATACCGCATTTATGAGAGCATTAATGCCAGTTTCAAGCCACGCCTTATTTGGTGTAGTTATGGGATATTATTTAGGTAGAGCAAAATTTTCAAAAGAAGATTTATCGATACAGTGCCGTATACTTGCCCTCTTTGCACCATTGATTTTGCATATTATTTATAATTTCATTTTTACAATCGAAGGAAAATGGACTTATATAATGATTCCTTTTATGCTGTTTTTATGGTGGTTTGCATTACGCAAAGTAAAAAGAGCGCATCAACATTTAGTACAAATGCTATTTGCAGAAAAAAAGATATAAATAGTCTGAGCTGAGAGTGAAAATTTACTCTCAGTTTTTTTGTATAAAAAAAGCTTATTAAACCATCCTAAGGAAAAAGGAGATATGAAATGAGACGCTATAAAATTCCGTTAGTATTGATTCTCAGCTTTTTCCTGACGAGTATAGTACCGCAAAATAGTGATGCTTTTTCAAATCAAATTATCTCAAGAGGTGCGTTTGGAGATGATGTCATCGAATTGCAATCAAGGCTACAATATATCGGTTATTACAACGGTACAATTGATGGGAGATTCGGTTATGGAACTTATTGGGCATTAAGGAATTTCCAAGAGCAATATGGACTACCGATTGATGGGGTAGCAGGAGCAACTACGAAAAACAAACTAACATCTGTTTCACAAT
>DATMJF010000337.1:0-11004 GCA_035554455.1 Rummeliibacillus sp. | reverse complement strand
CGCTTACTATAATCAAGACTTCATCTTTGCTAAAACAGAGAGACATCCCGGATAATCCTATCGTCATTAAAATGGTACAACTCAGGATGGCTAGACTTCTTGCAATCGCAAAATTAAACCCTGACTTAACACCTCACTTATTGAGACATACACACACCTGCTTCAGCTGAAGCAGGTGTAGCACTCGAACAAATTATGGATAGACTTGGTCATTCAGATGATCAAATCATCAAAAATGACTAACTCCACGTAACAAAAGAAATGAAAAAAGAAGCTTCCCACAAGTTTTAAACTCATGAGAAGCTTCTCTTAAATCCTTTATGTTAGCAAAATATCAGATTTCACTTTCACCTTACATACAAACCCTTATATATCAAGGGTTCAGACTCAGTAGTTCTCGGACTAAAAGCGCGACATCGTGTCGCAACGTCCGAGTGACCAACATCCTGTTGGCCCTACATCATACCACCCATACCGCCCATGCCGCCCATATCAGGCATTGCTGGAGCTACAGCTGGTTCTGGAATTTCAGCTACTACCGCTTCTGTAGTTAAGAATAGAGCTGCTACAGATGCAGCGTTTTGAAGAGCTGAACGAGTTACTTTAGTTGGGTCAACGATTCCAGCATCGATCATATTCACCCATTCGCCGTTAGCAGCGTTGAAGCCTGTACCAACTTCTTCGCGTTTTAAACGGTCAACAATGATTGAGCCTTCAAGACCTGCGTTATTTGCGATTTGACGTACTGGTTCTTCAAGAGCACGTAACACGATTTTAACACCTGTTGCTACGTCGCCAGCTTCAGCAGCTTCAACTTCAGCAACTTTGTTGTAAATGCTTACTAATGCAACACCACCACCTGCAACAATACCTTCTTCTACTGCTGCACGAGTTGAGTTAAGAGCATCTTCAATACGTAATTTACGTTCTTTTAATTCTGTTTCAGTTGCAGCACCAACTTTGATAACTGCTACGCCACCTGCAAGTTTAGCAAGGCGTTCTTGTAATTTTTCTTTATCGAATTCTGATGTTGAATCTTCATATTGAGCACGAATTTGTGCAACACGAGCTTCGATCACATCTGCGTTACCAGAACCTTCAACAACTGTAGTGTGGTCCTTTGTAACAACAACTTTACCAGCATGACCTAGCATGTCGATTGTAGCTTGTTTTAAGTCTAAACCGATATCTTCAGTGATTACTTGACCACCAGTTAAGATTGCGATATCTTCTAACATCGCTTTACGACGATCACCAAAGCCAGGAGCTTTAACAGCTACTGCATTGAAAGTACCACGAAGTTTGTTTACTACTAAAGTAGCTAATGCTTCGCCTTCTACGTCTTCAGCAACGATTAAAAGTGGTTTACCTTGTTGAACAACTTGTTCAAGTACTGGTAAGATTTCTTGAATGTTAGAGATTTTTTTATCTGTAATTAAGATATATGGGTTGTCTAAAACAGCTTCCATTTTATCTGTATCAGATACCATATAGTGTGATAGGTAACCACGATCGAATTGCATACCTTCAACTACATCTAATTCAGTAGTGAAACCTTTAGATTCTTCGATTGTAATAACACCATCATTACCAACGCGTTCCATAGCTTCTGCAATTAGTTCGCCTACTTCATCATCAGCTGCAGAGATTGCTGCTACTTGAGCGATTGCTTCTTTGTTTTCTACTGGTTTAGAAATTGATTGTAGTTCAGTGATTGCAGTTGCAACTGCTTTGTCGATACCTTTACGAATGCCGACTGGGTTAGCACCAGCTGTAACGTTTTTCAAGCCTTCACGAATCATTGCTTGAGCTAATACAGTTGCAGTAGTAGTACCGTCACCAGCGATTTCGTTTGTTTTAGATGCAACTTCTGATACAAGTTTTGCACCCATGTTTTCGTATGGATCTTCTAGCTCGATTTCTTTTGCGATTGTAACACCATCATTAGTAATTAGTGGTGAACCGAATTTTTTTTCAAGAACAACGTTACGTCCTTTAGGTCCTAATGTTACTTTTACTGCGTTAGCTAATTTATCTACACCTTTTAACATAGCGCTACGAGCGTCTTCACTAAAACGAATATCTTTTGCCATTTTGAAATACCTCCTAATATTTTATCTATCTTTTTTTATAAACTTTTTAGTTATTATTCAACGATTGCTAGAACGTCTGATTCACGAAGAATTAAGAATTCTTTACCTTCGTATTTTACTTCTGTTCCTGAATATTTAGAGAAGATGATGTTGTCCCCTTCTTTTACATTAAGTGGAACTACATTACCACCATCAGTTAAGAATCCAGTACCAACTGCAACAACTTTACCTTCTTGAGGTTTCTCTTTTGCAGAGTCTGGTAGTACGATGCCGAATGCAGATTTTTCTTCAACTTCGACAACTTCGATAATGATACGATCGCCTAATGGTTTTAACAATTGAAACAACCTCCTAGAATTGTGAATGAATATATATTATTAGCACTCTTCTGTATTGAGTGCTAACACAATTATTATATTAATGAATTCTATTTCTTTTTGCAAGCGAGAAGCATAAAAAATTTTGTTTTTATTCGGTTATATTTTACAATAGAGGAAACCAAGTAATTAGAGAGGATTCTGATTTTGAAATCTAAAAAAACCGCATTATATATTTTATTGATTTACATTGCGATGCAATTATCCTCTTTCCTTTTTTTACGTCCTTTATTCCACTTTATTAAGGGACGTTATCCGGAAATGAGTAAAAATGAGCTTATTTTAACAACTCAAGGTTGGTACATTTTTATTAGTATGGGTATTGCTCTTATTATCTTCCTTATATTGATTTCTCGTGATCAAAACTTTTGGAAGATTTATAAAGGTAGCAAAGCTTCCCTACCTTTATCCATTTTATGGGGAATCATCGGTTTCTTTATGGTGTTTATAGGTCAATCTATTGGTTCAATGATTGAAAGTACCTTAGGGATTCATCAAGGTTCTCAGAACACTGCTAATCTTGTATCAATAGCTGATGTTGCCCCAATTGCTATACTAGCAATTGTATTCATTGGGCCAATTCTAGAAGAGTTTGTATTCCGACGTGTTATATTTGGTTCACTCGTACAAACTACTAATTTCTTTGTTGCAGCTTTAGTTAGTTCGATTGTATTTGCGCTTATTCACCTAGACTTGCCGCACATCATAATATATGCAATCTCAGGCTTTATATTCGCATTCCTTTATCACAAAACGAAACGAATTATTACATCTATTATTGCTCATATGATGCTTAATGGTTTCGTAACGGTCATCCAGTTATACCAAGAACCTATTAAAAAATTTTTAGAACAATATCAATAATTAAAGTGAAACGTGCTAATTCAAATACGAAGATTGTTGGAGTCATCCTGCGACCTTCAAGTACTAGCTCATGAAACTGGATATTGATACAAAAAAGTAAGATAATATATTATTCTCTATATAATTAAAAAATCCTTCTACCTTATTTGGTAGAAGGATTTTCTTCTATAGAACTTGCAGCAAGTTCGATTTGTCGTTGTTGCTCAGCTTTCAGATATTTTCGATAACCAATCCGAGATATGATAATACTAATCTCGTATAAAAAACAAAGTGGAATAGACACTATAAATAGTGACATAACATCTGTTGGTGTAATAATATCTGAAATAACTAACAATATAAAGTATGCATATTTACGAACTTTCGATAACATTTGTGGTGTTATAATTCCTAAACGTGTTAAGAATAACACTACTATAGGTAATTCAAAAACAATTCCGAAAGGCAGTGTGATTTGTATTAAAAATTGGAAATATTCATTAATACCAATAGTTTGCTCTACATCTAACTGAGCAGACATATCGGCCATGAATTTAATCATGTATGGAAACAATACTTCGTAAGAGAACATGACTCCACCAACGAATAAAAGTACAATGTATGGAATATATCTTAATGTTGCTCTGCGTTCCTTAGCAGATAAACCAGGACTAATAAAAGCCCAAAATTGATATAAGATGACAGGTGATGTCATTACAATTGCCAGTACAAAAATCACTTGAAAGTATATGTTTACCGGATCCGTTATCTTAAATGAATGGAGCTGTAATTGTTTTGCTTCACTGCTCTGTTGTAAGAAAAGGATTAATGGTTCTGCTAAAAAGAAGCTGCCGATCACAGCAATCACAAAGAAAACGGCAACAATAATTAGCCGTTTCCTTAATTCTTCTATATGTTCGACAATAGTTAGTTCAGAATTATTCATTTAACTAACATCCTAACTTATTTATCTTCAGATTTTGTAGATTCAGATACTTTTTTGGTAGTATCATCATCATCGGCTAAACCTTTTGTAGCATTTTTAAATTCACGGAGAGTAGAACCCATTGCTTTACCAAGCTCAGGTAATTTCTTCGGTCCGAAAATTAGTATGGCAACAATTCCAATGATAACTGCAGTCCCAGCACTAATTCCCATTACAAGCACCTCCTCATAATATGCTCTTATTTTAACTCATATATAAATTTTTGGCTATTTCTATTATTACCCTATTTGTGAATATTTTACGTCATGGCTTGTCATTTCGTATAAAGTAACTTAGCGTTTGTAACTCAATTGTTAAGTCGATAGTGTGCACACGAATATTATCTGGAACATTCAAACGAACAGGCGAGAAGTTTAATATACCTTTCACACCCATATCCACTAGACGATCTGTCATAAATTGTGCTGAACGTGCTGGTACCGTTAATATCGGTAATTCTGCATTATATTCTGCAAATTTCTCCTCTAATAGATCAGGTGGGAAAACTGGAATATCATTTATATATGTACCTTCTGGGGTACCACTTGTATCAAACGCCACAACAATTTTCATATTATGGCTTTTTTGAAAATTATATTTTAGTAAAGCACTGCCAAGGTTCCCTACTCCGATTATCGCTACATTCATTCGTTCATCTTGGTCTAATATATGTCTAAAAAAATCAAGTAAATATTGTACATCATAACCGTAACCCTTTTTACCAAGGGCTCCAAAATGTGAAAAATCGCGGCGAATGGTCGCTGAATCAATCTTCATTACTTCACTTAGTTCCTTCGAAGATACTCTTTCTTGTCCCGCTTCTGCAAAACTTAGGATGAAGCGATAGTAGAGAGGAAGCCTTTTTGTTGTAGCTTGTGGAATATTATTATTAGTAGCTTTCACAATGTTTCCTCCTGCAATCAATCCGAAATCGTTTCAATCTTACATGACCATTGACTATATGTAAAGCTATCCCGTTGCACACATGAGTATCTTCCTATAAACTAGGATTGAACTGAGGTGTCTAATATGATCGTTTTACAGGTCAATCAATTATATAAATCTTATATTGCCGATGAAATTTTAAGTGGCGTTAAACTTGAAGTACAACACCGAGATCGCGTAGCACTTGTAGGTCGTAATGGAGCCGGTAAATCTACATTATTAAAAATAATTGCAGGAAAGCTATCGTATGATTCTGGTGATATCATCATGCCAAAAGATATTCGCTTAGGTTATCTAGACCAACATGCTGGACTAGAATCTACGCTTTCAATTTGGGAAGAAATGATGACTATTTTCGAACCGTTGAAAAAGCAAGAACAGCAGCTTCGAAAATTAGAACAGAAAATGGCCAATCCTGCAATATATGAAAATACAGAAGCTTATGCGAGAATTATGGCTGAATATGATCAGCTACAACATGATTTTAAAGAGCATGGAGGCTATCAATATGAAGCTGATACGCGCTCAGTGTTACACGGAATGCAATTCTATTCAGAAAGTTATGACCAGAAAATCTCTTCATTATCTGGCGGTCAAAGAACTCGTCTAGCACTTGCTAAGTTACTATTGAGCAAGCCTGAGCTTCTCATTCTCGATGAACCTACTAACCACCTAGATATCGAAACATTAAGTTGGCTTGAAAACTTCTTAAAGAATTATGATGGTGCAATACTAATCGTATCACATGACCGCTATTTCTTGGACCAAGTTGTTTCTATTGTTTATGAAGTTTCTCGTCATCATGTCTCAAAATTCACAGGCAACTATAGTGATTATTTAGATGAGAAAGCAAAGAACTATGAACGAGACCGTAAAATATTCGAAAAACAACAAGGAGAAAAGGCCAAGCTTGAAGCCTTTATCCAAAAGAATATTGCTCGTGCATCTACTACGAAGATGGCACAAAGCCGTCGTAAAATCCTTGAAAGAACTGAGTGGATGGATGCACCAGATGGGGATGAGAAATCAGCTACTTTCACTTTCGGCATTGAGCGCCAAAGTGGAAATGATGTTCTCTCTATCAATGATTTATCAATTGGCTATGAAGGAAAAGAAATATCAAAGAATATTCAAATGCGAGTTTATCGTCAAGATCGCATTGCCCTTGTAGGACCAAATGGTGTCGGTAAATCTACATTATTAAAAACAATTGTCAAAGATAAGCAAGTACTTGCTGGTGATATTAGTTATGGAACGAATGTACAAATTGGCTTCTACGATCAAGAACTAGCAAAGTTAACAAGCAATAAAACCGTCTTGAAGGAACTTTGGGACGAATGGCCATTAATGAGCGAAAAAGATATTCGGACTGTACTCGGCCGCTTCCTCTTCTCTGGTGAAGATGTGGATAAAATTGTGCACGACTTATCTGGTGGCGAAAAAGCTCGTTTATCATTAGCTAAATTAATGCTCCAAAAATCAAATTTACTTATTCTCGATGAACCAACAAACCATTTAGACTTAGATAGTAAAGAGGTATTAGAAAACGCTATTATCGACTATCCAGGTACATTGCTTTTCGTATCACATGACCGTTACTTCATCAACCGTATAGCTACAAAGGTGATCGAACTTTCAAATGATGGTACTACAGAATATCTTGGGGATTACGATTACTATATTGAAAAGAAAAAAGAACTTGAAGAAATTGCAGCAGAAAAATTGGCCGCATTACCTCAAGCTCAAGAAACAATACTAAAAAAACAAAAGAATACGCAAATTGATAAAGAAGCGAAGAAAAAAGAACGAAAAATACGCCGTCGCATTGAAGAAATTGAGGAATCATTAAGCGTTTTTGATAACCAGATCAAAGAAATTGAAGAAAAGCTTTGTGATCCTGCAATCTTCCAAGACCATGAAAAAGTGATAGTACTTCAAACCGAACTAAATCGTATTAAAGAACAACGTGAAGAAATTGAATTGGAATGGATCGAATTAAACGAACAGCTAGAAGAATTCGAATAATTTTATTGAAAACTTAGGGCTTTCTTATAAGTGTAGAAAATACTTTTTAGAAAGCCCTACATATTAAGAAAATACTATAGAAGGCTTTTTCTCCTTCGATTACTTACAAAGGAATTGTCGAAAATTATTTTTCGGCAATTCCTTTGTCGTTTAAAGGGGATTCTTGTCTATATATTGGTCAATAATAAATTTTTATCCTATTTCTTTCCACAGATTTATACACAGTTAATATCCTTTTATTTCAGTTAACAAATGCACTTTTCCACATTATCCACAGTTTTAATTGAAGTTACGAACAAGAAAATGTGCAAAAGTCACCACTATATATAGAAAACACACATTTTATCCACAACTTATCCACAAATTGTGGATTATTTTCGAATTTTCTTATTATTTTTGCTAATAAAAAAAAGACTTTCACACATGAGTGAAAGTCTTCTTGTGTATTACTTAGTTGTTCCAAGAAACAAGTTCCATTCCGGGACGGCCATTTAAAGTTAAATCACTGCGTTTCCCTGCTTTGTACATAGATGTTCCCGCAGCTGCAATCATTGCTGCATTATCTGTGCATAATTTTAAAGGTGGAACATAGAAAGGTATGCCTTCTTTTTTGAAGGTATCCTCTAATGAAGAACGTAAACCTTTATTTGCTGAAACTCCACCTGCCGCAATTACTTGTTTGACATTAAATTCACGTGCTGCACGCAAGGTTTTTGCAGTTAATACTTCTACCACACTTTCTTGGAAACCTTTTGCAACATGCATCGGATTAATCGCTTCGCCCCGTTGATCTGCATTATGTTTGTAATTAATAACAGCTGATTTTAATCCACTAAAGCTAAAATCATATGAATCATGCTCTAACCAAACACGTGGAAAATCAACTGCATCATCACTTTCATGTGCTAAACGATCAATTTGTGGACCACCTGGGTAAGGAATATTCAATACACGTGCAACTTTATCATAAGCTTCACCAGCTGCATCATCGCGTGTTTCACCGATTAATTCAAATGATCCATCTGCCTTCATTAAAACAAGCTCTGTATGTCCACCTGATACAACTAGTGCTAACAATGGAAATTCCATTGGTTGAATTAGTGCATTTGCATAAATATGACCTGCAATATGGTGTACACCTACTAATGGTAAATTATTAGCAAATGCAAATGCCTTAGCAGCATTAATACCTATTAGTAATGCACCAACAAGACCAGGACCTTCTGTAACACAAACTGCATCTAAATCTTCTGGTTTCATATTGGCTTGTTGTAACGCTTCTTCAATAACGATCGTTACTTGCTCTACGTGATGACGAGAAGCGATTTCAGGTACAACTCCTCCAAAACGTTTATGACTTTCTATTTGAGATGCAACCACATTGGAAACAATCTCGTGTCCATTTTTTACAATAGAAGCAGCCGTTTCATCGCAACTACTTTCAATGCCTAATATATATAGATCTTTTTCCATTATAAATTCACCCACATGACAAGAGCGTCCTCTTGATTATCAGTATAGTAGCCTTTACGAATTCCGCCTTCTTGGAATCCAAGTTTTCGATACAGGTTTTGTGCAACAGTATTTGTTACACGTACTTCTAAGCTCATAACGACAACATTGCGTTCCTTTGCAATGCGAATCGCTTCACGCATCAGTCCTTCACCAGTACCTTTTCCTCTACCTGTAGGAAGTACGGCTACATTCGTAATTTGGCTTTCATCTAACACAATCCACATTCCACAAAAGCCGATTATTGCATCTGTTTCGTCCACAGCAACGACATATGTGGCTTGGGTATTGGTTGTCATTTCATGATAAAAGGCATCAAGTGTCCAAGGTGTAGCAAATACGTCTTCCTCGATACCATGTACTGCCTCAACATCTGCAATAGTCATTTGTCGATACTTAATCATCGGCTCACCTATTGTTTATCCTTTTGATCTTTTAACCAGTTTGCTTCAGCTTCTGCTAAGCGACAATACTTTGGAACGAAAGTATGAGTAGCCTCTATAGCTGGTAACTCTTGTTTTTCGGCTAGATGAATAAGCTGTGCTGCATTTGGCAGATCTAGTGTATATGGTGCTCTTAATGCTTGTTCACCTAATTCTTGTTGGATTAGTGTCCAGAAAGTCTCCACATCATGCCCAACAAACAATACTGGTTGTTCAAGTTCTTTTAATTGTGCTAACAAACCTACCATACTGTAGTGTCCATCTTCTACTACAGGAGCAAGTCCATTGGTTGCATCATACGCCGCAGCATAAACATTTTGACGTCTAGCATCGATTAAAGAACAAATAATGCCTTTGTACATTACTGCATTCGCAGCAAGTACTTGTAAGCTCGAAATACCAACTAACGGTACTTGTAATGTCCAAGATAATGTTTTTGCAATCGTCACTCCTATACGTACACCTGTATAGGAACCAGGTCCTTGGCTTACTGCAATCGCATCGATATCTTTTGGAGACATATTCACTTTTTTGAAAATATGCTCAATCGCTGGCATCACACCAGCTGAATGATTCACTTTGATATTCGTTACTTCAGCTGTAATGATTTGTCCATCTTTTACAATGGCAACAGCTAAAGGAGAATTTGCTGTATCTATCCCTAACCAGATCATTTCATTAACTCCTCACACAATCGTTCATAGCGCCGTCCTATTGGTTTCAATAAGAATCTTCTTGTATTTTCATCAACTCGTTGTATTTCAATTGCTAAACGTGCAGCAGGAAGGTCTTGTTCTATTAAGTGTGCCCATTCAACAACCGAAACTGCATCACCATAGAAAATTTCATCCCAGCCAAGATCTTCATCGCTATCTGCTAAACGATAGACATCTAAGTGATTAAAGGGTAATCGCCCTTCATATTGCTTTAAAATCGTGAACGTTGGGCTATTGACTGTACGAGTAATACCAAGACCTTTTGCTAAGCCTTGCGTAAACGTTGTCTTACCTGCACCAAGATCTCCTTCCAGAGTAATTGTATCTTGTGCCTCTAGTAAATTAGCCAATTTCAACGCTAATTGGTTTGTTTCCTCTAAAGAACCAACCATTATTTCCATTGTCATTGTCTTCGTCCTCTCAAATTCACATTATCTATAGTTTACCTAAAGCTTTACAAATGTTCAAAGTGAACGAGTTGAAACATCTAGACATAAAAAAATAACACAGCCTCTTTAGCTGTGTTTGAATTTACATTAAATAAAAAATGGCGGTTCGGACGGGACTCGAACCCGCGACCTCCTGCGTGACAGGCAGGCATTCTAACCAGCTGAACTACCGAACCATTTCTTTTACAAGATTTATTCTATCAAATATATCTAATTTTAACAATACTTTTATTATATAAAAATATTTTTCGTAAAATTAGTAATTTCAATTTCGTATCTAGCAATTAAATATGGTTTATTATCTTTTGGTTGAAAGTAAAAAGAGCGAAGAAAACCACCCACGAATCGAAACATAAGACTTGCCTAACGTGACAACATAATGGATAGTGATGGAGACAAAAGCGATTAATCAATAATTTTTTTCTTTTTGGACATGTAAAAAAGGTGCTACTGATAAAAATCAATAGTACCTTAATGTGCCTAGCAACGTCCTACTCTCGCAGGGGGACAGCCCCCAACTACCATTGGCGCTAAAGAGCTTAACTTCTGTGTTCGGCATGGGAACAGGTGTGACCTCTTTGCCATCATTACTAGACTATTGAGATTGTTCTCTCAA
>DATMJF010000336.1:0-8824 GCA_035554455.1 Rummeliibacillus sp. | reverse complement strand
CAACAAGCAGGCTTTAGTGAGATCGCTGTAACAGCAGACTATTTAGAAGAGGCACCAACTGAAAAATCTGAAAGAATTTTCTTACGTGCAGTAAAATAGTCTTTTCAAATATTGGAAAATCATTTATATTGGAATTAGCTTCGTATAATTTGCCTTCTGATCAGAAAGGATGTGCGAGCTAATTCCTTCTTTTTTGAAGAAAAATTACAAAAAGTATGGCATCCCCATTGTGATACTTGTTTTATGTATTAGCGTTTTTTATTTCTCCAAACAATCGTCCACACCCCCACAGGACGAGCTATTCTCTAAAATCCCAAATGATAAACAACTTCCTATTGATCACACTGAAACAAAAACAGATTCAGAGCACAAAGACGTTGCAAAGGAAGGTATCGTGGTAGCAACCTCGATTATGGTAGATGTCAAAGGGGCGGTCAAAAACCCTGGTGTTTACCAACTCGATGCAGATAGTCGTGTAATTGATGCGATCTTGCTTGCAGGAGGTTATGCAAAAAATGCCCAATCGCGACAGATTAATCATGCACAAAAACTTCAAGATGAAATGGTCATTTATGTTCCACAAAAAGGTGAAGAAGTAGAAGAAGTTCTTGCAGCTGTTTCTACTGTAACATCAACTTCTTTACCATCAACTCATGGTGTAGCAACGAATACTTCAAAATCAGATCTAGTTAATATTAATACTGCAGATGAATCAGGCCTTACAACGTTGAATGGAGTTGGACCATCTAAAGCTCAAGCAATTATTGCTTATCGAACAGAAAATGGTCCATTTAAAACTATTGAAGATATAAAAAATGTCAAAGGTATTGGTGAAAAGACGTTTGAATCTTTAAAAGATTTTCTAACAGTACATTAATTAGCTATATTGACTGTTGAAAAAGATGAAGTCTATATCTAAACTGATAGAAGAAGATCTATTCAGGAGGCATTTATATGGAGCGTATTACATGGAACCAATTTTTCATGGCACAAAGCCATTTGTTAGCTTTAAGAAGTACTTGTACAAGACTATCAGTAGGTGCAACAATTGTTCGGGATAAACGGATTATTGCTGGAGGATACAACGGCTCAATTTCTGGTGATGATCACTGTATCGATAAAGGGTGTTATGTAGTCGATAACCATTGTGTTCGAACAGTACATGCAGAAGTAAATGCATTGTTACAGTGTGCAAAATATGGCACCCCAACAAATGGTGCAGACTTATATGTGACACATTTCCCATGCTTACCTTGTACAAAATCAATAATTCAATCAGGAATCAAAAACTTATATTATGCGACTGACTACAAGAATAATCCATATGCGGTTGAATTATTAGAACAAGCAGGAGTAAATGTTGTACATGTCCCATTCGATGAACGAAAAATTGACTTTTTAAGTAATCAAAAGATTACACTTTATGTAGATCTATTGGCTAAACTTCGTGAACATGGTGCTACGCATAAAGAATTGGAACCGTATGAACAGAAGGTGGAAGAATTATTCGGTCTATCAACATTAGACATAAAATAATTTACATTGCTCTCGTAATATTACTGGCCTCTGTAGCAGCACATCTAAATATGTGGCTACTTGGCCTAATAATCCCTTTTAGTCTATTTTTATGGTGGAAAAAAGAACGCGCTTGGATGATTGCAGCTGTTGTAATCATCTCTTTTTCTACCTACTTCTATACCTCACAAACACTACAACATAGAGACCAACCCATTCCTAAAAATACAACTTTAACATGGACAGATGCGTATACAATCAACGGATCAAAGCTAAGGGGATTTGCAAAGCTTGAAAATGGTGCAAAAGTATATGCAGTTCAAACATTTCGATCACAGCAGGAAAAAGAGAAGTATGAACAGATTTCTTTAAGTGGCCGTATATTTCAAGTAAAAGGTGAATTAATCCCCCCTCCCTTGCCAGCTCATCAATATGCATTTTCGATGGAAAAATATATTAAAAGTCATGCTGCTCAAGGAATCTATGAAATTGACCAGGCAACTTATATAAAAAGAGAAAATTCACTTGCAGCTAGTTTAGCGAAACAACGATTTTATGTTAAAAAACATATTGAGAAGACTTTCCCAGAAAGTCTTGTGGCTGAAGCACAATCATTATTAATTGGTGAACAAGAAAATGTTGACCAAGACTTAAATAGAGCCTATCAAAAACTCGGTATTACCCATTTATTTGCCATTTCAGGGCTTCATGTGGCACTTGTATCTCTATTAGTCTACGAACTGCTATTAAGGCTTCATATAAGGCGAGAGCATGCTACTTTGGTTATTATGATTGCATTACCTATCTATGCATGTATCGCTGGAGGAGCGCCTTCTGTATGGCGTTCTGTAATAGTGGTAGAAATGTTGATGATCAGTAAAGTCTTCTCATCAAAATTATCAATAGATGATGCATTGTCATTAAGCTTTATCTTATTAGTTTTATATCAACCTAGTATTATTTTTCAAATTGGATTTCAACTTTCTTATCTAGCAACAGTGGCTCTTGTATTTTCGAGTGCAATCTTACAATCAACACAAAATGCCATACTGCAATCCTTCTATATGACAATAGTATGTCAATTGTTAGTATATCCACTTCTCATCTATCACTTTTTCGAATTAAGTCTGTCATCATTTTTGGCTAATATTATTTTTGTTCCGCTTTTTTCATTTATCATTTTGCCGATTAATCTCGTTTTATTAGGTTTAACCTCAATATTCCAACCACTCGCACAATTACTTTTTTTCGTATATGAACCTTTAAGGGAGCTTGTTACGAAGAGTATTATGTGGCTGCAAGCAATACCATATCAAATGTGGGTCACTGGAAGGCCAAGCGTGATCGTATGTTGTATTGCATTTATTGGTATATTAGCGGCATTTGTATGTTTCGAGAAAAGGAAATGTATGAAGGCAGCATTATGTATCTTGATCCCTGTGTTAGTGATTCATATTGCACCTAGTATGCATAAGGATGTTCGCATTACATTTTTAAATGTAGGTCAAGGAGATAGTGCGATAATTGAGCTACCCTATCGTAAAAAGGTTTATGTTATCGATACAGGGGGGCTCCTGCGTTTTAGTCAGGATCAGTGGAAACAATCGAAGACAGAATATGAGGTGGGGCGGAGAATTGTTGTGCCTTATTTAAAAGGACGTGGTATTCGATCAGTCAATACATTGATCATCACACATGCGGATGCTGATCATGTAGAGGGTGCTGAAGAAGTGATGGAAGAAATCCGTGTAAAAGAGATTCATATTACGCCAAGTTCATGGGAGAAGCCCGTTATGCGTGATGTGATAGACCTGGTGAAAAAGAAAAGGATTCCATTTAAAGAGAAAATGGCAGGTGAGAAATGGCGAGAGGGAGATGTCTATTTTGAATATCTAACTCCAACAGATACTCATTATGAAGGAAATAATGATTCACTTGTCCTATTGTTAAGATATGGAGCTTTTAAATTGCTTCTCACTGGTGATTTAGAAGAGGTAGGGGAATTACAACTTGTCAAAAATAAAACACAATCTATTGAGCATCTGACGATTTTAAAAGCGGGACATCATGGTAGTAAGACATCAAGTGCTGAGCCGTTTTTGGAAGTAACAAAACCGATACTGACTATTTTTTCTGCTGGATTAAACAATCGATACGGACATCCCAGTAAAGAAATAGTTGAGCGGTACAATCGTCTACAATTACCCACGCTAAATACAGCAAAAGTTGGGTCAGTAGAGGTAAATGTGACAAAAGACAGATGGGATATTCTGACGACTTCTCAATTAATAGAAAAGAAAAAAGCTTTGTCCAAGTGACAAAGCTTTTTCAGGTAGACTCTTACAGGTTTACGTAGTCAATTACAGTTGCAATAATAAACATAAGTGCGAAGAATAAGAATGATACACCAAAGCCTACGCCTGAATCAAGAGCATCGTTTCTTTTACATTGCACATCTTTTTCAAATGGATTCATTGATATCCCTCCTAATTCGTATTAATTATACGGTAACGCCTACAAAAAAGCTATATTGAATGGAAATTTTAAGACATTAGGCAGGTTTTGACACAATTTGTCCATACTCGCAGATTATAAAAAATGAATGTATACTAGAACTAGTGAAGTGCTAGGAGGACAAAGATGTTTTCAAAATTATGGAATGATATTCACAAAGGGAAAATAGCACCAGTTTACTTATTAGCTGGACATGAATCCTATTTTATAGATGAGACCGTTCGACGTATTAAAATAAAACTTGAGGAAGAAGGAGAAATCGAAACAATTACCATTGATCTTGATGAACAGCCTGTGGATTTTGTGATTGATGAGTCGGATACGATCCCTTTTTTCTCTAGTAAGAAATTAATCATTGCAAAGAATGCCTCATTTTTGAAGGCGACAGACAAGACAAAAGAAAAGATGAATCATGATTTAACAAGACTTGCGAAGTGGCTTGAATTTCCATCAGATACATCTATTACTATTTTCATTGCCCCATATGAAAAGCTTGATGAGCGTAAAAAGGTTACTAAACAAATGAAAGAACATGCTGTGTATATGCTGGCAGAGACGCCAAAAGAGCAGGATTTAACCGTTTGGGTGCAAAATGAGGTATCAGCTCAAGGAAAGACAATTAATGATGATGCTACATCCAAACTTATAGAAATGGTTGGGATGGATATGTTACATTTGCGATCTGAAATTGAGAAAATTTGTTTATATCTTGGTGAAGATACAAATATTACCATCTCTTTAGTAGAGGAATTAGTGGCCAAAACATTAGAACAAGATGCTTTTAAAATGCTTAATGCTTATATGCGACATGATGTGTCAGAAGCATTATCAATCTATCATGATTTGATACGTCAAAAGCAAGAACCGATCATGCTTGTTGCACTGTTAGCCTCTCAAATTCGTTTAATGTCTAATGTCTATTATTTACTAACAAAAGGATATCATCCACAACAAATTTCAAAACAGCTAAAAGTAAATCCTTATCGTGTGAAGAGAATTGTGGAGGATCGACGTAGCGTATCAGATGAATCGTTGTTAAAAGCGTTATATGGGTTAAGTGAAGTTGATCTACAATTAAAATCAATGGGAGGTAAACGGGAAAGATTTTTAGAATTATTCTTGATGAAACCATTATAGAAGTTACATATGATGATGAGAGCTAGTGATGAGCTAGCTCTTTTTTATATCAAGGAACTATTAATTTGAATGTTAAAATTAGAAAGGAATACTTAGCGTACGGGCACTTAAAAGTAACATAGCTCATATTAAAGAAATCTATATAGATGATGCTTGTACACAAAAAAAGACTAGAGAAATTCTCTAGTCTTTTTGAATCCGTAATGGATTAAGCTTTTTTCATTAAACGAGCTTTTTGACGAGAAGCTGCGTTTTTGTGGATTAAGCCTTTAGAAGCTGCTTTATCTAATGATTTAACAGCAACGCTTAAAAGTACTTTTGCGTTTTCATCTTTTGCAACTAATGCAGCTTCAGCTTTTTTCACAGCAGTACGCATAGCAGATTTTACTTGTGCGTTTTGTGTGTTTGCAGTAGCGTTAGTTTTTACGCGTTTGATTGCAGATTTAATGTTTGGCATTAACGTTCACCTCCTAAAAAGTATCGAGATGAGTAAATTCTCAACTGTTTCATGTGTCTATACAACAAGCATCATTATAGCAAAATCCTAATAGAAAAATCAAGAGAGAAATGCAAAGAATATTTACTTGACACAATGTACAGACTAGGAATGAGGTGAGATTATGGAAAAATTCCAATGGTCAACGACAGACCTAGTAGATGAAACTGAAGCATATATTAATCATAAAACAGAAGAAGAACGCACAAAGTTAAGGGAATCTAATGGGATTGATATTCAAGAAAATTGGGAGGAAATCGTTAAAATCACGCAGGTTACTGTTTCTAAACAAGGTGAGGAACATATCGGAAAAAAAGAGGGTACTTATGTCACATTATCAGTTCCATCATTAGAAGCTTACGATCAAGAAGGACTTGAAATTTTTGAAGAGAATATTATTAAAGTGCTTCAAAAATTGCATTCCAAGGAGCAACTAAAAAAAGTTCTTATTATCGGTCTTGGAAATCGCACGATTACACCAGATGCTATAGGACCCTTGACCATTGAACAATTGCATAACCAAGATATTATGATTCAAGAGAATTGCATTATTTATGCTCCCGGTGTCACAGCACAAACAGGATACGAAACAAGTGAATTTGTAAGGGCTCTTGCTGAGAATATTAAACCATCCTTAATCGTGGTCATTGATGCACTAGCGACGAATTCTAGTGATAGATTGTGCAAGACAGTACAAATTACGAATACCGGAATTCAACCAGGCGCAGGAGTAGGAAATGCAAGAAAAGAAATTTCTGAAGAAACAATGGGATGTCCCGTAATAGCAATTGGATTACCAACAGTAGTAGATGGTCCAGTGTTAATAACAGATGCGGTAGAATCTTTATTTAAATATATTTCAGCAAAAATATCAGAAGGAAAGAGACCTTCATCTGCTTTATCCGTTTCATCCTATTCGGTAGATGAAAATACACCAATATCAACAGATGCATTATTGCCGATTTTTGGCGAATGGGTGAAGTGGGAGAAAGATGAGCGCCTTCAACTTTTTCAAGAAGTTTTAACTGGACAACAACGTCTTTTTGTTACTCCAAAAAATATTGATGATTGGGTTTCTGCCTACGTTAACATGCTTGCAAGAGTTTGTACAAGATGGTTGAGTGCCGCTTAGAGGTTCTAAATAAGATCCCTTCTCCATAGAGTAACAGGAGGAGGGATATAGGATGCAAAGGCGGCAACGACGATGGAAATATAGTGTTTTATTCTTAGCAATCTTTTTTTCACTACCGATAATTGCAGCGAAAATCCCGCTTTGGGATGAACCAAAACCAATTATTGAAACTTCAAAGCAGGATACCAAAATTGTCTATGCAGCAAACAAAACAGTCGCAACTAAACTTTCGGAGCAAAAAACAACGAATTCTTTTAAAACCTTGATTTATTTTACTCACTCACACGAAGCATATTATCCTATGTTAAAAAAGCGACAGCAAACAATCACAGTCTATCATGACTCAACAAATATCCAATCATTGGGTAATGTATTCGTCAACCATTTTAAACAGAATAAAATTGATGCAGATATTCTGAATGTTGATGGCATGAAAATGATGAAACAACAACAGATGGCATTTTATCAAGCTTATGACGCAATCCGTCCCTATGTTAAAAGTCAGATTGAAAAAGAAAATTATGATTTAATATTGGATATTCATAGAGATTCTGCAGGGAAAAAAGTTACCACAACTACCTATAAGGATACTGCCTATGCTCGAATGGTACTTGTAATAGGGGGCAAAAACAAGCAATACCAAGCAAACGAAGCCTATGCTGAACAATTATCCAGAAAGTTAAATAGTTTAGTTCCGGGGATATCAAGAGGTGTTATGAAAAAGTCAGGTGAAGGTGTTAATGGAATCTATAACCAAGATTTATCAAAGCAAATGATTTTGATTGAACTAGGTGGTATTGACAATAACGAAGAAGAATTAAACCGTTCAATCGCGATTTTAGCAAGAGCTATTGAAGAAGCGTTTGTAGAACCAGCATCATCCTAACATTGCAATATAATGCGAATCACTGCTATAATTCTAGTAGTTTAAATAGGAGTGGAACGCATGAACCGAGAAGAATTGATCAAAAGACAAGAACATATACGAAATTTCTCTATTATCGCTCATATTGACCACGGGAAATCAACATTAGCAGACCGTATTTTAGAGAAAACAAACGCATTAACTGCACGTGAAATGAAAGAACAACTTCTAGATTCCATGGATCTAGAAAGAGAACGTGGAATTACGATTAAATTAAATGCTGTACAATTACATTACACAGCAAAAAATGGAGAAACTTATATTTTACATCTAATTGACACTCCAGGACATGTCGATTTCACATATGAAGTTTCAAGAAGCTTAGCTGCTTGTGAGGGTGCAATTTTAGTTGTTGACGCGGCGCAAGGGATTGAGGCACAGACCTTAGCAAACGTTTACCTTGCTTTAGATAATGACCTTGAAATTTTACCAGTCATCAATAAAATTGACCTTCCTTCAGCTGACCCAGAACGTGTTCGTGCAGAAATAGAGGATGTAATTGGTCTGGATGCATCAGAAGCTGTGTTAGCTTCTGCAAAAGCGGGAATTGGTATTGAAGATATTCTAGAAGAAATTGTAGAAAAAATACCTGCACCACTTGGTGATCCGGAAGCCCCATTACAAGCACTTATCTTTGACTCTGTTTATGATGCATATCGCGGTGTTATTACTTCTATTCGAATTGTTGAAGGTACAGTTAAACCAGGTGACAAGATTCGAATGATGGCAACAGGTGCTGAATTCGAAGTCATCGAAGTGGGTGTACATACACCGAAAATTACGCCAACTAAATTTTTGACAGTTGGTGATGTTGGATATTTAACAGCGTCTATCAAAAACGTAGGTGATACACGTGTTGGGGATACAATTACATTTGCTAATAATCCAGCAACAGAAGCACTTCCTGGCTATCGAAAGTTAAACCCAATGGTATATTGCGGATTATATCCAATTGATACAGCTAAATACAACGATTTACGAGATGCACTTGAAAAACTAGAGCTTAATGATTCAGCATTGCAATATGAACCTGAGACATCACAAGCACTTGGTTTTGGTTTCCGTTGTGGATTCTTAGGATTACTTCATATGGAAATTATTCAAG
>DATMJF010000335.1:0-18200 GCA_035554455.1 Rummeliibacillus sp. | reverse complement strand
AGCCGTTGCCACAGGAAGTGGCGCTCTTAGGCTTTGTTCCTTAAAACTGTTCCTGCGGGGCTTTCAGCTCAAGCTTTTCCCGTAGGACTTTGAATGAACCTCACTGAATTAACATCGCACGAAGGAAATGCGAATGCATTTACGAGGACTCGCCGTCTTTCGCTCCACAATGAACAAAGTTGGATTTCATTAAATTTTATATGAATTTTGCATTATGAAATTGATTCATTTGTAAAAAATAAAATTTGAATAATTAATTCCTGTAATAATGGATTTTTTTGAAAGAAGAGTAACTCAAGAACCTTAAATGATTTACTCTTCTTTACCACATATTCCGTAAAAGAAAATATGGTGCATACTTTCAATTAAATCTGGATTGTTTTCTTGATTAACCAATTCCATAAGTTCTTGATAATGCTTTAAATAAAAGTTTATGAATACTAAAAATGCTTTTGTTGTAACTTTTTCTGAAATTTCCCCATTTTCTTTCCCATCCTCTATAAGTTTTATCATAGGGGGAATGATTTTTTCTGTAGTCTCCTCTTGAACATACTCAGCCAATTTTTTGTCTTCGGTGAGTAACTGGTTAATCAGAAATGGTGATAAGGAATGATAAGCTTCCTTATCTTGCAATATCATTCTTTCGATCTTTTCCTTGACTGTTCCATCCTGCTGCATGTATTTCTGAAAATCAGAAATTGATGAATCAATATAATTTTTGACCACTTCATGTATTAACGCTTCTTTGCCACCAAAATAATTATAAATAGTCACTTGTGAAACCTGGGCAGTCTTAGCAATATCAGCAATACGTAATTTGCTAGGCTCCCATGTTTTTAACATTTCAAGAGTCGTTTTTAAAATTTTTTCTTTTATTAAAGCAGCTCTTCTCTCAAAACCGTTCATTTTCTTCTCCTCAAATTTAGATTTCGTATTTATGAAATTATAACACAGTAATATTTCATAATTATATTGACACGATTATTGCCAAAGTTTAATATGATTATGAAATGAAACGGAACAGATATTTCATAATTGTCCAGGAGGTGTTAGAGTGTTAGAAGTTCATAATGTTACAAAAAAGTTCAAGAACGGAAAAGGAATATTCAATGTATCTTTTTCGATAATGCAAGGTGAGGTATTCGGTTTTTTAGGGCCAAATGGTGCCGGGAAGTCTACAACCATTCGCCACATTATGGGTTTTATGAAACCCGATACTGGATTTATAAAAGTTAATGATTTAGATACATGGAAAAACCAAGGCGAGGTTCAAAAATATATTGGCTATTTGCCAGGAGAAATAGCTTTTCTTGAAGGGATGACTGGCGAGGGTTTTCTAAATTTTATGGGTGAAATGCAAGGAGTGAAAGACCTATCTAAGCGAAATAAATTAATTGAACGCCTTCAATTTGATGTAAATACACCAATACGTAAGATGTCAAAAGGAATGAAACAAAAGGTAGGCATTGTAGCAGCTTTAATGCATGATCCTGAAGTCATTATCTTAGATGAACCGACATCCGGATTAGACCCGTTAATGCAAAGAGTGTTTATTGAATTAATTCTTGAAGAAAAAGCAAAAGGGAAGACAATCTTATTATCATCACACAGTTTGCCTGAAATCGAAAGAACGTGCGATAGGGCCGCAATCATTAAAGAGGGTGTAGTAATTGCGGTAAAAGATATCCATGAATTACAATCCATGCAACGTAAGCTTTTTGAAGTAACCTTTCAAGATCCTTCTGATGCAGCAGCTTTTGCAAAATCGAACCTGCATATTGAACTTCATGAAAAAAATAAGGTGAGAGTGGCTGTACAAGGAAACTTTGATGAATTTTTGGCTGAAACCGCTAAATATCATGTACGAAATATAGATGTGTTTACTCAGAACCTCGAGGAAATTTTCATGAATTATTATGATAATGCGGGGGGATTATAATGAATTTTTCACTTTATAAGCACATGATGAAAGTTCACCTAAAAGGAATGATGAATTATGCTATAGGATCAGCCTTTTATATGCTTCTAATGGTTTGGGTGTATCCTAGTATCGCAGAAAATACAAAATCTTTAAATGATTTTATGAAAGTTATGCCAAAAGGTGTTATGAAGGCATTTGGGTTTGAAAATGGCTTTGGAAGCTTTGAATCATATATTTCGGGTGAATATTATGGAGTAATCCTAACAATTATCTTAACGATTTTTTGTGTTATGTTGCCTACTCAGCTAATGGCGAAATTAGTTGATCAAGGTTCAATGGCGTATTTATTAGCTACTCCTACTACAAGGGGGAAGATTGCTTTTACACAAGCAAGCGTTTTATTAACAGGTGTTTTTCTTATTATGCTAATTACGACCATTTCTGGTTTTGTGGGATACGGTCTATTTATGAAAGGAGAAAATTCTTTTCATGCAATTAAATTTATTCAACTTAATATCGCAACGTTATTCCTTTTCATTGCAGTAGGAGGGATTTCATTTTTAATATCTTGCTTGGCAAATGATGAAAAGAAAGCACTTGGAATCTCAGGTGTGATAGCATTTGGCTTCTTTAGCTTAGATATGATCGGTAAGATAAGTGATAAGGTCGAATGGTTAAGAAATATAACTATTTATTCTTTGTATAGACCAAGTGAAATCGTAAGCGGAAGTGCCGATATAGTGCAAACATCTATCATACTATGTTTTATTGGAATACTTACCGCTGGAATAGGTATTTTAATATTTAGAAAACGTAATTTACCTTTATAATTTAGAACAGTTCCAGCGGGAAAAGAGGGAGAGTTGAGACCCTCTTATTTAGCAAAGCGAGGGAAGTGGCTCGGCCCCACCCGCAATGGAAATCAACGGTCTTATTTATTTGAATTTATTGTCTATAGTCTGAAACCGAAGATTTTTTTCTTCGGTTTTTTTGCGATGTTAGATTTGATTGTTGATATTTGGAAGGGGCAGTAATTGTGTCAGCTCACGACTGCATTGCGCGAGAACGAACCGTGTTAGACAACAAAGTTGGCTCATGCGGTTTGTTTGCTTAGCGTGCTGGAACTTTGGATATGAATTCATAGCTACCCTTTAAATGGGCCTTTAAAATTGAACTTATTTTACCGTTTTTTTGCGGTAACTAAGTAACTTTTCCTTATACCGCTATCTTTTCAAAATAGCGATAAACTTTTTCTAATTTTCGTGTCTGCTGTCCCTTGGTGCTTTCCATATTTCCAAATTCAAAAAATTTCACTTTTTTAATTCCTACAAAATTAAATACAGCTTTCTTCATCAGAATTTTATGTGCATTATTCAGCCAAATAAGTGGATATTTTGTAGGTCCCTTCATAGTTGACACACATACAACAGACGTACCTTTTAAAAGCCCCTCTGGCAGTAGTCCCTTCTTATCTCGATAAGCAAAGTTTGAAGCAAATAGTTGATCGATATAACCCATAAGCATAGCAGGGGGCCGTCCCCACCAAATTGGATAAACAAAGACAATTTTGTCAGCCCAAGTGATCTGCTTACGATATTTCTCTAATCCAGGATCTCGGTACATATCCCGTCTACGCTTTTCTTCATTAAATACTAAAAGTGGGTCAAATTTCTCTTCATATAAATCTAAGACCTGTAATTCTTTAATGTTAGGATTTTCATTACATCCATCGATAATTTTTTGCAAAAATGAATGATTTAGACTGTTGTGATTAGGATACGTGTAAATGATTAGTGCCTTCATAGCATCTCCCTTTATTACTTATCATTTGATAACTAAATAATACTGTTAATTTATTTTGTTGTCAAATGATAATTGTTTTTTGACAACTATTTTGGTATCTTATCAAAAAGAGGTGAGAAATATTAATAAGAACGCATTATTTAATAAATTAATATCATTTACAACATCTGTACATCAGGTTACACATGACTTAACACATAACATCAAGTCAGATTCACTTACAACTGTTCAATACAAAATCCTTGAATATATAAAGGTTAGTCAACCGGTTACTCTTAGTGACATTAGCGATTGTCAGCATATTTCTATGCCAAATACGAGTAGAGAAATAAAGAAATTAAAGGAAAAGAATTTAATTGAAAAAATAAGTAATCCTGAAGACCGAAGAAAACAATCTATTCGCCTTTCTGAAGAAGGGGAAATCATGATGAATGAAGCTTTCTCCACTATTGAATTACGATTCTTGAATCGAATACAAAATGTTTCAGACAAAGACTTAGAGGAGATTGATCAAGCTTTAGATATTCTACAAAAAAAGCTGTTTTATTAATAAACATAAAAAATATAAAAGCCGTAGTATACAATTTTTTAGTTTTGTATATTACGACTTTTTTTTAAAAGTTTTAAAAAATTCTACATTCCATTTAATTATAATTTTCACTATCTACTTTTCTCTAATAGAAATTTAAAAAATAACGAAATTCCAAAAAGAAATGATTACCCAATAGAGTCAATTATTATCTATGAAGCGGAAGATGGCGACTCCTGCGGGAAAGCGAGACAGGTGAGACCCCGCAGGGAACGAAGTGAGCGAGGAGGCTCAACGCTCGCCCGCGGAAAGCACCATCTGGAGCGGCATACTATGTAAATACTAGAAATGAAATATTATCTATTGAATTGTTTATTTAGAAAATATTCGTATTTTTTAACTAGAAAAGCACTTATGAAATTTAATAATAATATTAATCCTACTAAGATTAGTGTTGCATTTACTCAACACCTACGTATTAGTGCATTTTGATGATTCTATGTTCTAAAACTGTATAGTAAATCATTTAATTTAATACTATCAATTGTTTTAAAGATGCTATTCATCTGAATTTGTATAGTTAGTAAAACTTTAGATAGTGTTATTTGGACAAGACTAGGAGGGAGAGTTTTGGATAAGATCGTATCATTGGAGGAAATCCGTCAAGTCTTCAAGAATGATCAGCGAATTCTCGTAGGTGGATTCGGTATTTCTGGCACACCCTTAAGCGTATTAGATCAAATTTTAGAGACTGATGCAGAAAATCTTGAAATTGTCAGTAATAACCTTGGCGATAGCGGAATGGGACTGCACAAAGTATTTATGGCAGGTAAAATCAAAAAAGCAATCGGATCATTTTTTACCATTAACAAAGAAGCAGTGGAAGCATGGTCTAAAGGAGAGCTAGAAATTGAACTATTGCCTCAAGGAACTTTAGCTGAAGCAATCCGTTGTGGGGGAGCAGGAATCGGAGGATTTTACACTAAAACAGCTGTAGGTACTGAACTTAGCAAAAATAAAGAAATCCGTGAAATTGATGGGATTCGCTATGTATTTGAAAAAAGTATCCGTGGAAATGTTGCACTTATTAAAGCTTCTAAAGCTGATAGACTTGGAAATTTAGTGTACCATACGACAGCCAGAAACTTTAATCCAATGATGGCGACTGCAGCAGATATTGTAATTGCTGAAGTAGATGAAATTGTAGAAATCGGTGAATTAGATTCGGAACAAATTGTTACACCACATGTCTATATTGACTACATTGTTCAGTCCACATATAAAAAAGAGGGAAGTGAATATGTTGAAGTTAAATAGTCGTGAAATCATCGCAAAACGAATTGCACAAGAACTCAAAGAAGGTGATGTTGTTAATCTTGGAGTAGGAATCCCCACATTAGTTGCTTCATTTTTGGAAGATAAGACTGTCTATTTTCAATCTGAAAATGGCTTAATCGGTATGGGTCCACCACCAGCTTCAGAGGAACTTGATATAGATTTAATCGATGCAGGAAAAAATCCAACAACTTTAGCAAAAGGTGCAGCATTATTTCATAGTGCCGATTCATTTGCCATGATTCGAGGTGGACATGTTGATGCTGCTATATTAGGTACTTTACAAGTTGATCGACATGGCGAGATAGCGAATTGGGCAGTACCAAATCAGCCGATATTAGGTGTTGGTGGGGCTATGGACTTAGTTGTAGGAGCAAAGAAATTAATTGTAGCCGCTACATTATTTACAAAGAATGATTCTCCAAAATTAGTGGAAAAGCTTACTTATAAATCTACTGGTGAGCGAAAAGCGGATCTATTTGTGACTGAATATGCAGCATTCACATTCTCTGAAGAAGGAATAAAAGTTATAGATTTATATGGCGATTTAACAATTGATGAACTCTCAGAGAAGCTTAGTTTACCTCTTGTGAGTGAAATACAAACCATTAAATAAGGGAGTGAGCATTTGGGGAGTTTAATCACCATTATTATTTCTCTTGTTCTATTAATAATTTTGGCTTTAAGAGGATATAGCATTATAGTTATTGCACCTGTGGTTAGTTTATTTGTTATGGTTCTTAATCATATGCCAATTTTGGATACATTCCAAGACACCTATATGGGTGGGTTCATTAATTATGTAAAAAACTATTATCTCATCTTCTTATTTGCAGCTATGTTCGGGAAGTTAATGGACGATAGTGGAGCTGCTCGTAGAATTGCAGAAATTTTACTTCTTATCTTGGGTAAGAACAGTAAATACAAAGTTCTCATTTCAATTATGGTGATTTGTGCATTTTTAACATATGGTGGTATTAGTTTATTTGTAGTAATATTTGCTGTTTTACCAATTGCTAAACCATTGTTTAAAGAACTTCAAATTCCGTGGCATCTCTTTATGGCTTCATTTTTCACAGGGGTTGGAACATTCACAATGACAATGATACCAGGAACGCCATCTGTTCAAAATATTATTCCTACAAAATATTTAGGAACGACCGTAACAGCTGCACCATTAGTTGGGATTATTGCTGCAATTTGCGTTATTGCGCTCAACCTTTGGTATATAAAATATGCATTGAAGAAATCGGAACAACGAAAAGAAACATATGATAATATGACCAATCCTGACAAGAGTGAAGATATGCTTGTGGATAAATATGCAAACAAGAAATTACCGCATATTATACTAAGTTTATTACCACCAATTGTCTTATTGGTTTTGTTAAATCTAGTGAAAGTTGAAATTGTTTATACATTGATGATTACTGTTGCTTTTTCAGTAATTGTTTTTTGGAAGTATATTGATATAAAAAGAGTAACACTAAATGCTGGAGCTACTTCTGCAGTTATACCAATTATTAATACAAGTGCTGATGTGGGTTATGGTGCTGTGGTAGCGGCAACAGCTGGTTTCGCCTTCTTCAATGATATGATGACGAATCTGCCTGGTAGCCCTTTAATTTCTTTATTTATTTCAACGACGTTGCTGGCTGGAATTACCGGATCATCTTCTGGAGGATTAGGAATAGCTATGGAAGCATTATCAAAGACTTATCTCGATATGGGAGTGAATCCTGAGGCAATTCATAGAGTAGCAGCGATTGCATCAGGTGGTTTAGATTCCTTGCCACATAATGGAGCAGTAATTACATTCTTAGTAGCTTCTAAACTGACACACAAAGATGCCTATAAGCATATTTTTGTAACTTCAGTGATTGCTCCGTTAATAGCAAGTATCCCAGCATTAATAGCAGCTATATTAATCTATTAGTAAAGGAGAGTTATAGATGATTCAAACAGTTGGAGTCGTTGGTGCAGGAACAATGGGATTTGGAATTGCCTTTCAATTTGCCATCAATGGTACGAAGGTAATATTAAATGATTTATCAGAAGAAATTTTAGAAGCTGCACACTCAAAAGTGAACACGTATTTATCGATTTTCAGAAATCAGGGTTTTGATATTTCTCTTTCAGATGAAGAAGTACATCAGAATATTCAATATAGTACGCAAATCGAGGATTTAAAAAACTGCAATTTAGTTATAGAATCCGCGAGTGAAAACTTAGAAATTAAACAAAAGTTGTTCAAACAATTAGATGAAATCTGTTCGGAGAACACCATTCTAACTTCTAATACTTCTAGTCTAAGTCTCTCGGATATTGTAGTGCATGTAGAAAAGCATAAAGATAAAGTTATGTTAACACATTTCTTTAATCCAGCCCATATTATCCCGCTTGTGGAATTATTGAAGAGTGAAAATACTGAAAATTCCATTTTCAATGAAGTGAAACGTTTCTTAGAAAGTCAAAACAAAGTAACAATTGAAGTGAAACGTGAAATTGCAGGGTTAGTAGCTAATCGGATACAAGTTGCATTAGCCCGAGAAGCATTAGCGTTATTAGAAGATGGTATTGTCAGTAAAGAAGATTTGGAAATAGCTCTTTATGCAGGACCAGGTTTTAGATTTACATCCAGTGGGTTGTTGAAAATTATAGATTTCGGTGGTTTAGATGTTTGGAATACTGTATTACAACAATTGCAACCAAAAATAGAATCATCGGTTCGTGATTTTGCTGAAATCAATGATCGAGTAAAAGTTGGAGATTTTGGTGTGAAAACAGGAAAAGGATTTTTTGAATACCCAGGAAAAGGGCTTGATGGGTATGTCATTCAACGAGATGAAACGTTATTAAGACATCTATTAAGTACAAATCCCCAATTAAGAGAAGAAAAAGAGGAGGTAAATAAATGAGAAATGTCATGATTACAGGTGCAGCTGGTGGACTAGGACAAGCGATGGTGGAAAAATTCGTTAAAAAAGAAGATTTCGTATTTGCTGCAGATCTAAACCTTGAACAGGCAAAAAAACTAGAACAACAATATCCAGGTCAAGTGCAAGCAGTTGAATTAGATGTTACAAATGAAATGTCAGTAAAAGAAGCCATTCAACAAGTTGCAAGAAAAGGGCAAGTTGATGTCATTGTCAATAATGCTGGTCTTCAACATCGGGATAAAATTGAGGATTTCCCAACAGAAAAGTGGGATCTATTAGTGGATGTCATGTTAAAAGGAACTTTCCTTGTTACAAAACATGCCTTGCCATACATGAAGGAGCAGCAATATGGTCGAATCGTGAACATTTCATCTGTACATGGTTTAGTAGCAACTCCCCAGAAAGTCGCTTATGTAGCAGCAAAACACGGAATTATAGGGATTACCAAAGTGACAGCTTTAGAAGGTGCGGAATTCAACATAACAGCTAATGCAGTATTACCTGGGCCAGTAAAAACACCACTACTTATAAAACAGTTACAAGATTTAGAGGAACAAGGTATGGATGAAGCACAAGCATTAGCTGAGATTATTTATCCAAAACAGGCGATGAAACGATTTATCACACCTGACGAAATTGCGGATGGTGTGTACTTCTTAACATCCAGTGCAGCAACAGGCATTACAGGGGAAAATTTAAGTATTTCTGGTGGGATTTAAATTCTACAAATTAAAAGGGAGCGTTATTTATGGAAGCATATATCGTAAATGGTTCAAGAACAGCATTTGGCTCATTCGGAGGTGCATTTAAAGACACGAGTGATATTGACTTAGCGGTAGCAACTGTGAAGGAAACCATCGAACGAAGTGACATCGATACCTCATCTATCGATGAAATTATTATGGGTAATATTATTCATACATCTAGAAGCTCAGCATATTTGGCAAGACATATTGGACTGAAAAGTGGATTATCAGAATCTTCTACAGCTTTGACAGTTAATCGCTTATGTGGCTCTGGCCTTCAAGCCATTGTAACAGCTGCTCAAAACATCGTTTTAGGTGAAACAAATGTGGCAATTGCTGGTGGAACTGAAAACATGAGCCTTGCACCTCATGTACTAAGAGGAACCCGTTTTGGAACACCAAATAAAGCACCAAAAGTAGATGATATGCTTTTCGAAACTTTATACGATCAATATGCAGGCTGCGGTATGGGAATCACTGCAGAAAATCTAGCAGTAAAATATGAAATCCCTAGAGAAGAACAAGATCAGTTTGCATTGAACTCTCATCAAAAAGCGGCTAAGGCAATTGAAAGCGGACGTTTTGCAGAGGAAATCGTGCCTATTGTCATAAAAGACAAAAAGAATAAGGAAATTATTGTAGATCAAGATGAGCATGTTCGCAAGGAAATTGTGTATGACAAATTAAAAAGCCTACGTCCTGCATTTCAAGAAAAGGGCACGGTTACAGCTGGAAATGCTAGTGGCATCAATGACGGCGCTGCTACAGTTTTAGTTGCTTCAGGTGATTATGTGAAGCAGCATCATTTACAGCCGTTAGCGAAAATTGTTGCTTGGGGAACTGCAGGTGTAGACCCTAAGATTATGGGAATTGGCCCAGTATATGCTATTCAAAAAGCGTTAAAGAAAGCAAATTTAGAGTTGTCTGATATTGATTTAATTGAATTAAATGAGGCTTTTGCTGCACAATCTCTTGCCGTCATCAAAGAGTTAAATCTTGATATCAATAAGGTCAATGTAAATGGTGGTGCAGTAGCACTAGGTCACCCAGTTGGTGCTAGTGGTGCACGAATTACGTATTCACTAGCAATTGAAATGAATAAAAGAAATGCACGCTTTGGTGTAGCTAGTCTATGTATTGGTGGCGGTCAAGGCATTGCGATTGTATTAGAAAATCAAAATTAATCTCAACTGATAGGGGATAGCAAATGAATGAAGTAAACCAAATTGGAAAGTCTGCGATTCATAAAACAATGATTCGAATTTTACCATTTGTATTAATTTTATATACTGTTGCTTATTTAGATCGTGTTAATCTAGGTTTTGCTGCCTTAGAAATGAATGCAGCTTTGGCGTTGAGTGCCGAAGTTTTTGGATTACTATCAGGTATTTTCTTCATCGGTTATTTCTTCTTTGAAGTACCAAGTAATATGATAATGCACAAAGTTGGCGCAAAGGTATGGATAGCAAGAATCATGTTAACATGGGGTATTGTTGTTATTTTAACGGGCTTTATTCAAAATGCGATGCATTTATATATTTTAAGATTCTTATTAGGGGTTGCGGAAGCAGGCTTCTTCCCTGGAATTATCTTATATTTGACATATTGGTTTCGGGCAAAAGAACGCGGAAAAGCAACTGCTGTCCTGCTTCTTGCATTGCCGCTTGGAGGATTAATCGGAGCACCTTTATCAACATGGATAATTGACAATGTGGCATGGTTCAATCTTGAAGGCTGGCGTTGGATGTTCATCCTTGAAGGAATTCCAGCGATTATTTTAGGGATTTTGGTTATCTTCTTTTTACTAAATCGTCCGAATGATGCAAAATGGCTAACTAAGGAAGAAGCAGAATGGCTTGAAAGCACTTTGGATGAAGAACGTCGTGCAAGCGAAAAAGTCAATAAGGTTTCAAAGAAAGAAATGTTAAAAGACTCAAAAGTTTGGAAGCTTTCATTCTTCTATTTTGCTGGCTATACAGGAATATATGGATTATCATTTTGGATACCAACAATTATAAAAAACCTCTCGGCTTCTGATACAACAAATATGCAAATTGGTTGGCTAGCGATGATTCCTTCATTAGTTGCAATTCCTGTGAGCTTATTTACTGGATGGAACTCAGATCGGACAAATTCGTATAAAAAACATTTAATTATTTGTTTGCTCATTGCAGTCATAGGATTTGTTGGTTGTAGTTTTGTCACATCCACAGTACCTATGGTTTTAATGCTTGCTGTCTCTTCTGTAGGGCTATATGGTTTTGCGGGGTGTTTCTTTGCGTATTTAACTTTCTTCTTCACAGAATCCACAGCACCAGTGGGTATTGCGCTTGTTAACTCATTTGCAGCTTTAGGTGGTTTTGTGGGACCAACCATTTTAGGTTCTCTAACACTAACTTCAGGTATGCTACTCATTGCTACATTATTATTGGCCGGGCTATTTACTTTAATGACATTAAACCAAGTGAAAGAAAGAGCAATAACAGGAAATGATGCAGCATAAGATAAATATAACCGATCATTATTGATAATTGAAAAGTATGTAAAGGCAGGACCAATGAAAAAATTAGGTTCTGCTTTTTTCTATGGATTACTAGCAACAAAGGGGGAAATATGGTGAAAACGTATCTAATATTAGTGTTCGTAATGGTGACGTGGGGGTTTAATGTAATTGCCATCAAAGTTCTAGTTTCTGGCGTAAGTCCGATTTTGATTACGTCATTGAGGTTATTCGTAGCAAGTTTAGCAATCATGCTTATTTTGAAATCTATGAAACGACAAAAGACCCATGATCAAATTCCTTGGAAATATGTCATACTGGCATGTCTATTTTCCGTAGTCATTCATCATTTATCATTATCGATTGGAATCCAACGAACTACAGCAGTTAATTCAGCTATTATTATAGGACTTGGACCACTCATTGCTGCACTTTTTAGCATCATTTTTCAAATTTCCCCCATTACGAAATTGAAATTTTGTGGATTCTTATTAGGAACAGTTGGTGTGGTGATGGCTGTACTCAATAAAGGCTCTTTGGCATCAATTCAGTCTGGGGATGTATGGGTTTTCGTTGCTATTTTAGCTCAGATCATAGGTATTTTTATTATTAATAAAATAACAAGCCAAATGGATCCACTGCACTTGACAGCAATAATTTTAACCATCGGTTCCGTTATTTTATTTTGTATAAGCATGATTTTTGAAAAAGGTGCCATATATCAATTAACTCAAATTAATATGCACTTATTCTGGGTGTTCATCTATTCTAGCTTAATCCCTACTGCACTAGGTCAATCCATTTATAATGTGACAATCAACAAGGTAGGGCCAGCTGAGACGGCTATTTTCATAAATGTGAATACCATATTCGCATTAATCGGAGCAGCCATTTTCATGAAGGAAACCATCATGCCTTTGCAAATCATTGGATGCATTCTAATAATAATTGGGGTGATTGTAGGAACAAGTGGATTAGATTTAACTAGAATTCGAAAGTGGATTAAAGATAGAAAGGGGGAAAGGAAAGTACAAAAAATTACTATTGCAGATAATTATGAAAAGGAAATGATTGAAGATAAATGCAGAAAACTATAAATTTTCAAACGATGCTGATTATCCTATCTTTATAGATAAAGCTATGGTAAAAATAAGGTAGGCATCAATTTATTTTGGAAGGACGTACGATTTTGTTTGAAACATTACTAATAGACTTCATGTTTTTACTTATACCATTTATAGGTTATTTTATTTTTTTCGATGCAAAAAATTATCCTCATTTAAATCTAATCTTTTCGATTATGGCTACAATTTCAGTGATTGGTTGTTTGTCATTACCGATTCATTTACAGAGCGGATTTATCTTCGATTTACGATATATTTCTTTTATCATTATTGCACTTTATTGGGGATATAAAAATGCGCTTATCCCTTATTTTGCACTCAATTTATATCGGTTTCTTATTGGTGGAGATGGCATTATACAGTCATTTCTCTTTTCAACGGTCATTTTAATAGCTGCCTCATTATGTAGCAAAAAGTTTCTTTCTTTTGATACTAAGTATCGTATTCCATTTGCCGGATTGGTTTCTTTCTTAACGATGGTTTTTTATCTTTTTACACTTAGCTTCCAAACACCATTAGATCATGAATTTTGGATGCTAGCTATTAATGCAACGGGAACTCATTTTATCATGATGATTATTATGGTTAGTATGATTGAGCGTCTTATCGCCAATATGAGAGCACAAAAATTAATTATGCAATCAGATCGTTTCCAAGTAATTAGTGAATTATCAGCTAGTGTAGCACATGAAATACGAAATCCACTTACCACAACCCACGGATTTCTACAATTATTAAGTCAATCAGAGTCGATTCCATCGAAAGAAAAAAATTATGTTGCCTACTCGCTACAAGAATTAAAACGTGCCGAAAAAATTGTTAGTGATTTTCTTGCTTTCTCCAAACCTCAATATGAAAACATGGCAGATTCTGATTTAAAAGAAGAAACGGAGTATGCAAAAAACATACTGATACCATATGCAAATATGCATAATGTAGATATACAAATTCATTTTCATAATTCTCTACATAGAAGTTTTGATAAAAGTCAGATTCAGCAATGTTTCATAAACTTATACAAAAATGGTATTGAGGCGATGAAGGAAAAAGGCGGTAAACTGGAAATTGAAGTTTCTGAGCAAAAGAGGAGCATCATTCTAAAAATAAAAGACTCAGGAATTGGTATGGCAGAGGAGCAAATTTCTACATTAGGAAAGCCTTATTATTCAACGAAAAAGCAAGGGACTGGGCTTGGAATGGTGATGGTGTATAATGCCATTCATAAAGCTGGAGGTACGGTAAAAGTAGAAAGTAAAAAGGGGAGAGGTACTACATTTATCATTGAGTTTCCTGTTTAGCTTTTATTTTTGATGATTTTTCATTTACTAGTGAAAATTCAAAAGATAAAGAGTTTGATTATCTTAATAGGGTAAGTTTTTCCTTCATATGGGTAGTTAGAATACCTATATGAAGTTTTTTGTAAGTCTGATTTTCATCACAACTCAATCCATTCCCAAAATTATCCCACAAAAACCTCAAAGTCTTTCCACAGATCATCCTGCATATATTAATAGTTGTAAATCGAACTTCAACATAAGAATTCATATGAATATGTTAAAATATTACTTACATAGGAATGAAAAGGAGGTTTCGATATGGAAGACAACATATTGTTATCTAAACTTATTCCACCAGAACCGGCTATCCATTACATGAGGCGATCGAAAGTAATGAAGAAATTAGCGAATAGCCACCAGGCCAAGCTTACGATTTTGCATAGTGGAGCGGGTTTCGGTAAAACTTCGGCTTTGGCACAATTTTTATCAGATCAAAATATAGCTTTTTCATGGTATCAAGTGACTGAAGATGATGATGATATTTTGCCTTTTTTACGTCACTTATTTTATAGTGTACGGCGCGTGCAGCCTTCTTTCGGAGAGAATATGAGCGGATGGGATCAACTTTCGATGTTCCCAAAGGTAGAAGAGTTAAATAAGCTTTTTACCCTTTTTGTAAATGAGTTTTGCAAAATAAGTGAACCCTTTTTCGTAGTGTTAGATGACTACCATCTAGTAGATCATATTTTTCATATCCATTACATTATAGAAAAGTTGATCGTACATTTACCGCCAAATATTCACCTTATTATTTCATCTAGAACAGATCCTTCTTGGAGTTATATACGGAATCTAAGAATCAATCATCAATTAGTCGAATGTGTGGAAGATGATTTTGTTTTCTCTGCTGAAGAAATCCAAGTATTCTTCGAAGATTATTTTAATCGTCATATTACGGAGGAACAAGTTCAACATATACTCCAAACAACTGAGGGTTGGGCAATCGCTATTTTATTCCTTGCGACTCAAACGATTGATTTAGAGAAATCCATAAAGAAATTGCAGAATCCTTCGGCAAATGACTTTTTTCATTATTTATCAGACGAAGTATTTGAATCACTGGATGAATTCGAAAAAGAAGCCATTATGAAGTTTAGTATTTTCGAAACGTTTTCTTATGAATTAATCGAAACATTTTATGGAGAACGATTTTCAGAATTACTTCAAAATCTCGTGCATAAACATGTGTTCATCCAACCTTTAAGTGGTCATTCAGAATTTCGATACCATGTTTTATTTCAGCAATTTTTAGAAGTTAAAATGATGGAGCAGAAACTAGAAGAATATATTTCGCTGCATCTAAAGGCTGCTAAGTATTATACTCAAAATCAAAATTCTGTACAATCTGTATTTCATGCGATGAAAACGAAAGATGAAGATTTGATTGCTTCGTCTTTAATTTGTTTTGCAAATAAATTTATAGAAGATGGAAAATTTGATTGGTTTATCGAACGGATTCGAGAGTTATCTGAGAAGACGATGGAAGAACACTTTGAACTTTATTATTTTGAAGGAGAAAGCCAACGTTTCCGTGCACAATATGAAAAAGCAAAAAAGGCATATGAAAAATGTATTCGATTTGCTGAAGAATACAATGCTTATGACGTTATTTTTAAAGCAAAGGCTGGAATTGCACATATCTATTTGGATACTATTCAACCGGCACTTGCTGAAAATTATTTGCAAGAAGCGCTTGAATTAGTGGAACGAGCGGAATTAGAAGAAAGTCATCTCCAGTTTATACAGAAACAATATGCAGAAAATCTAGTGAATTTAGGCAAGTCCTATGAGGCAGAAAAGTGGGTTGCGGAGGTAGGATTATCTCCTGACATACTGATGCAAGGAAATTTAGATGCAAGAATATTATTACGACAAGGCAAACTGCATGAAGCAAGAAATTTACTAGAGAATCGATTAGACACAAGTAGTCTAGTATCAGATGCATATCGCGAAACGGATGTTTTATATGCGTTTATATTAATATTATTAAGTGAACATGTGATAGCTCTAGAAACAGCAAATAAAAGTATAACTAAAAAAGAAAATGAGGATGCACAATATCTACTTGCAGTAGCTTACCTTCGTAAAGGACATACATTACTAACTTTGAATCCTTCTGACATAGCTGAAGCAGAACAATGCTATAAAAAGTCAATTGAAATAATGGATCATATACAGGTGAACCGTGCAAAGGCAGAATCCTATATGGGGCTTTCAATAGTAAAAAGTCGGCAAGATCGACTTGATCAAGCGATCATGTATGCACAAATGGGATTAAATGAGACAGAAAGAGTACATGACCACTGGGTTTCGGCCCTTCTTTATATAGCGTTATCAATTATATATGTGGAACATGAACAGTACGAAGAAGCAAAAGAAATACTTGAAAAAGCAAATAGAAAATTCGAAAATGCAAAAGATTATTTTGGGTTGACAATTGCTCATTTTTGGAAAGCTTATTTGGCTTATATACAAAATGATGATATTGCATTTGTATCAAATTTTAATCTCTGTATATCTACTATTGTAGAGAAAAATTATGATTTTTATATCAGAAACCAACATATTTTTGGACCTAAGGAGAGTATAGTATGGTGGCAAATGATGCAAAAATGGACGACTTTACAAGAAAATCCATCCCCTTATACTTCAAGGATTTATCAATTATTAGAAGTGGATGTTAATCTTCCAGTTCCGAATCACTTATATACAATTCATTTATTAGGAAATTTTAAAGTGTATAGAGATGGTGAAGAAATCGATGAAAAATCTTGGCAGCGAGAAAAAGCGAAAGAGTTATTGATCTATCTCTATTTGAATCAAACAAGATTTGTGTCAAAGGAAGAGATACTAAATGTCTTATGGCCCGATGCTACAGAAGAGGCAAGTACAAGAGATTTTAAGGTAATCTATAATGCTTTACTAAAAGTAATAGAGCCGGGTCGTCTACCTAGAGCGGAAAGTGCCTATGTTATGCGAAAGCAGTCAATGTACAAACTGATGACAAATCATTGTATGACAAGTGATTTAGATTCATTTAAACAATTTATATCTTTTGGGATGCAGGAAAAGGATCCTTATTTTTCGAATGAATGGCTTTTAAGAGGTATTCGAGTATATAGAGGTGAATTTATTACAGATAAACACCAATTGGAATGGCTTCAAGATATTCGTGAGGAAATACAACATCTTTATATGGAAGCTATAGAACGGTTGGCACAGAATTATATCCGTTTAAAAGAATTTAACCACACCATCAATTGGGCAGAACAGTTGTTAAAACTCGATGATACATGGGAAGAAGCATATCGCTTAATTATGTATGGCTACTATCAGTTACAGAATCGGACACAGGCGGTTAAATGGTTTGAAAAATGTGAGAAAGTATTAAAGAAAGAATTGAATATTGAGCCGATGGAAACAACCATTCAAATGTTTGACATGATTTTAAGATGACCCAGCGAAAACGTTGGGTCTTTTAATTTGTAACTGATTTGTAACTAAGAACAGATATGATACAACTACAGCAGTGTAAGCGCTTTAAAAATAAGAGGGGGTAAATTAATGAAAAAATGGTTGCTCTTTTTAGTAGTTGTATTAATGTTTTTACTTGCTGCATGTGGAAGTGACAAAAAATCTAATGGTTCTTCTTCAAAAGATGAAGGTGGAACAATCAAAGTCGGTGTATTGGCCTCTTTAACGGGTCCTTTGGAATCATATGGTAAACAGACAAAACAAGGCTTCGAATTGGGCCTCGATTATGCAACAGACGGCAAGAGGGAAGTTGCTGGTAAGAAAATTGAAGTAGTTTGGGAAGACACGGAAACAAAGCCTGAAGTAGCTGTCCAAAAAGCAACAAAGTTACTAGAAGATGACGGAGTGGATTTCTTAGTAGGTTCTTCTAGCTCTGGCGATACTCTAGCAGTCTTACCGTTAGCAGAAGAATACGAGAAAATTATGATCGTA
>DATMJF010000334.1:0-3390 GCA_035554455.1 Rummeliibacillus sp. | reverse complement strand
CTTTAGAAACAGCACCTTGGCGTCTGATTTTCCCTGCTGTATTTATCTCGGTTACGATTTTTGCCTTCAATGCAGTAGGTGATGGTCTTCGTGATGCGCTTGATCCAAAATTACGTAAATAGAAAAGGGTGAATAGAATGGGCGAAAAGATTATTGAAGTAAAAGATTTACGAATCAATTTCAAAACATATGCAGGGCTCGTTCATGCTGTTCGCGGCGTTAACTTTTCTTTAGAAAAGGGTCAAACGCTAGCGATTGTAGGTGAATCGGGTTCAGGAAAATCAGTAACAAGTAATGCATTAATGAAGCTTGTACCACAGCCACCAGGCATTTATGCAAGCGGAGAAATATTATTTAACGGCAAGGACCTAGTAAAATGCACGGAAAAAGAAATGACGAAAATTCGTGGTAACGATATTGCGATGATTTTCCAAGATCCAATGACTGCTTTAAACCCAACGATGAAAGTTGGTAAGCAAATCATGGAAGTTATTTTAAAACACAACAAAAAAGCAACACGTGAATTTGCCAAAAAACGTGCAATTGAGTTACTTGTTGAAGTAGGGATTCCATTCCCAGAAAAACGATTCAAACAATACCCACATGAATTTTCGGGTGGTATGCGTCAACGTGTTGTAATAGCTATTGCACTTGCAGCAGAACCAAAACTACTCATAGCCGATGAACCTACAACAGCACTAGATGTTACAATTCAAGCTCAAATTTTAGATTTGATGAAGGATATTCAACGCAATAGTGATACATCCATTATTTTCATCACACATGACCTTGGGGTAGTTGCGAATGTTGCGGATCATGTAGCTGTTATGTATGCTGGACAAATTGTTGAATACGGTACAGTAAATGAAATTTTCTACGATCCAAAGCATCCATATACATGGGGCTTACTTGGTTCAATGCCGGATTTAGATAACAATGCAGATGAATTATTGCGTACAATTCCAGGATCGCCACCAGATTTAATTCATCCTCCAAAAGGAGATGCCTTTGCACCACGAAATGAGTTTGCGATGCAGATAGATTATGAAGAAGAGCCACCAATGTTCCAAGTGAGTGAAACACATTTCGCAAAGACATGGCTACTACATCCAGATGCACCAGAAGTTCCTGTTCCAGAAGAAGTGCGTAAGCGAATAGAAGGCTATCTTGCGAAGGAGGAAGCTAAAAATGGCTGAGAAAATATTAGAAGTTAAAAATTTAAAACAGTATTTTGGTTCAATCAAAGCCGTAGATGGTATTAGCTTCGATGTCTATAAAGGCGAAACGCTAGGGCTTGTAGGAGAATCTGGTTGTGGAAAATCAACTACTGGTCGATCCATTATCCGCTTATATGACATTACAGATGGCGAAATTATCTTTAAAGGTCGTGATGTGCATGATAAAAAGAATCATAAGGATTTAAAATCATTTAATAAAGAAATGCAAATGATTTTCCAGGACCCATATGCATCTTTAAATCCACGAATGACTGCTGGAGAAATCATTGCGGAAGGTTTCAATGTTCATGGCTTATACAAAGATAAAAAAGAACGCAAAGAACGTATTGGCAAATTACTCGAAGCAGTGGGGCTAAATCGTGAGCATATGAATCGCTATGCTCACGAATTCTCAGGTGGTCAAAGGCAACGTATTGGAATTGCCAGAGCTCTTAGCTTAAATCCAAGCTTTATCATTGCCGATGAACCCATCTCAGCACTTGATGTTTCTATTCAAGCCCAAGTTGTAAACTTGCTGAAAGAGCTCCAAAAGAAACATGGTTTAACCTATTTATTTATCGCACATGACCTTTCAATGGTGAAATATATTAGTGATCGTATAGCGGTAATGCGTGCCGGTAAAATTCTCGAAATCGGCACATCCGAAGATATTTACCGACATCCAATACATCCATATACGAAATCACTATTATCTGCAATCCCGCTTCCTGATCCCATTTCAGAAAGCAAGCGTACACGGATTCCTTATAAAGAGGAAGAAGTCGATGGTGAGCAAACGTTGCGTGAAGTAGTTGAAGGGCATTTTGTGTATGGTACAGACAATCAAATCACAAAATGGCGAGCAAAGTAATTTGATGAAAGAATTTCTAAACACAAAAAATCATTAATATGTGAAAGATCTCTTGTCGAATTTTTTTTCGACAAGAGATTTTTTAGTTAAGATAAATGGGTTTATACAGGTAAGCTAATTACATTGATTGAACTGATTTCAGACTTATTTTATTTATATATGAATGTGCATAGAATTCGTATATATCAAAAATCTTAATAATAAAATAATAAGAGAACCAAAAAAGTTATGTATTTCACGATTGTAAATAAAAAAATAAAAGTTAAAGAAAATTCCGTTTATTTAAATTAAAAGTATGCTACGATATCTTTAACAGCATAAAAAGTAGGTAGGGAGCGAATAATCGAATGACAATTTCAACTGTAATATTTGATTTAGATGATACATTATTATGGGATAAAAAAAGCATTGCCACAGCATTTTCATTAACATGTGAGAAAGCTGCTTCCATTGTTGATATCGATGTCGAGCAATTAGAAGAAGCTGTACGACAAACTGCACGTGATTTATATAGTACATATCCTACATTTGATTACACACAAATGATTGGAATTAACCCATTCGAAGGATTATGGGGGACATTTGATGATCCTACACCTCAATTTCAAGAACTAAAAAAGATAGCGCCAAATTATCGTAAAGCTGCTTGGACTGGAGGCTTAGAGAAACTTGGTGTAAGTGACGAAACGCTAGGAGCTGAACTAGGAGAATACTTTGTTGAAGCAAGAAAACAAAGTCCTTTTGTTTATGAAGAAACATTTGAAGTATTAAATACTTTAAAAGGAAAGTATCATCTTATTTTACTGACCAATGGTGCACCAAGTTTGCAAAATACAAAATTGCAAATTACACCAGAAATTGTCCCTTATTTTGATCATATAATCATTTCAGGTGATTTTGGCGAAGGGAAGCCAGCAGCTTCCATTTTCAAGTATGTCTTAGAAACAGCAAAAGTAAATGCAGATGAAGCTATTATGGTAGGAGATAATTTAATGACCGATATTCTTGGTTCTTCTCGTGTTCAAATGCGCTCTGCTTGGATTAATCGTGAAGATAAACAGCCTATTGAAGGAATTACGCCTACTTACGAAATTAAATCGCTATATGAACTTGTTCAATTATTAGATGATATTAAATAGATAAAATGAATTAATTTCATAATTCAAAGATTTGATAAAAAACACGAACATTAAACGGGCCATTGTTATATGCCAAATCTATTAGAACATTGTCAATGAAGCGGAAGATGGCGAGTCCTCGAAAATGCATTCGCATTTCCTTCGTGCGATGTTAATTCAGAGA
>DATMJF010000333.1:0-5777 GCA_035554455.1 Rummeliibacillus sp. | reverse complement strand
TTTCACAAAACACTGCTCTCCCAACAAAAATGGCATCCCCAAAAGGATGCCATAATAATCGCTATGCTTTTCACTTTTCTTCCATACAAAAAAAAATTCGTTAAAAAGATGATAATGATAAATTCTTTCGTCCAAAGTTTGGATGACTGTGTCAAAAGTCAATCACTTCTTTCAATGGAAATTTACATTATCTAATGTAAACCCTCCCATTAGTAGAGAGTCAATTGGTTTACTTTTATACGAATTTCTTTTAGCCATTCTTCTGGTTGATTTGAGATAATGCCATCAACAATTTTACGAATATATAATGGACCTTCTGTTTGATAATTGTGTGCTTTGATAAAACGTAAAAGTTTTTCTATGTATTTATGATCTTCATCCATTTTTTCTCTCCATCGTATAACTGCGAAATCTCCTGCATCAATAGGAGTAACCTTATCCATTTGTAGATGCATTTGTTGATCTACTAATAGGAAAATACCATCGTAAGTAGATTGTGTATTACTTCGATCTTCAATATTAATCAAATAACCAACATTGCCAATTACAATAGGTACTATATGTTCATAATGGGTCTTCAATTGACGAAGTTCTGCTTCAATTTCGTTCAAAGATCCAACTTTTTTATTTACTTGAATTATGTTGTGAGCATCAAGATGTTCAATATACGGTTTCCCTAAATTGGTGGAGTCTTTTGTGTTTTCTAGTTCAGTAACATATGAAAATAACCCTTGCTCAATTCGTTTTAAAACCTCAATTTTCTCACGAGTAATTCTTCTAATATTTTCTAAAATAGATATAAAATCATCTAAACTGCGATTTTCCAGTTGCTTTTTGATGTCTTTAAGCGGTACACCCATCATTTTCAAATATAAAATAATATCTAATTCTTTAAATTGTTCTATAGAATAATAGCGATAACCTGAAGCTGTATCCATTTCAAATGGTCGAAACAACCCAATTTCATCATAATAACGAAGGGTTTTAATAGAAACATTATTCAATCTCGCCATCTGACCAATCGAAAATTTGTTTTTCATGAATTGTCCTCTTTCTAAATCTCTATTAAATCTATTATAAAATATTTCCAACAATAATTGACAATATTTTCTGTATTTTTATCGAATTTTCTTATTATTCTCTTCTATAAACTAAATCCAGTTTGAGTAAATTCCATAAAAAAAGAGCAAAGAGAAAATTCATCTCCTTGCTCCTCTTATGAAATTCTTATTCGAACGGTGCATTTTCACCATTCAGAATTAGTGAATGTGTGATTTCTGCTTTTAGTGATGCGGATACTGCACAATATTTTTCTTCGCCTAATTTAATAGCTCTCCATACTTTATGTGCGTCGATATCGCCGTCTACTTTAAAAGTAAGATTTGCTGCAGTAAAAGCAGTTGGCATTTCTTCACGGCGAGTACCATCTACTACGATCTCTAGATTTGTGATTTTATCTAAATGTGGTTTTAAAATCATGGTAACATCAATTCCGATACAACCTGCTAATGAGCTTAAAAGCATTTCAGTAGGAGTTGGTGCTTGTCCTTCTCCACCATAATTTGCAGTTGCATCCATAGCCATTTTATATCCAGATGCACCTATTGCTTCAAATGCACGACCACCTTGCCATTTTGCTGTGATTTGCATATATTTTTCCTCCTTAGAATTCATTTACTTGTTGCAAGAATTGTTGTGCTCTTGCGGTTTGCGGATGTTCAAAAAATGCTTTTGGTTCAGCATCTTCTACGATGACACCATCTGCCATAAATAGAACACGATCTGCGACATTCTCCGCGAAGTTCATCTCATGCGTGACAATCATCATTGTCATGCCTTCTTCTGCTAAACTTTTCATTACTTTTAGTACTTCACCGACTAGTTCTGGATCAAGCGCTGAAGTGGGCTCGTCAAATAGCATAAGTTGTGGTTCCATTGCTAAAGCTCTAGCAATCGCTACACGTTGTTGTTGGCCACCTGAGAGTTGAGATGGATAGCTATCTTCTTTTTCTGATAATCCAACTCTTTTCAATAAATTAGATGCAATCTGATGAGCTTGGTCTTTTTGCATTTTCTTCACAACTAAAAGTGCTTCCATGACATTTGCTACAACGGTTTTATGTGGATATAAGTTAAATTGCTGAAACACCATGCCTGTTTCTTGGCGAATGGCATAAACGGCTTTTTGTAGTACCTTTTTTGGTGCTTTCGCATCGATTTCATGTCCATTAACCGTAATCTTGCCTGCTGTAATTTTTTCTAATCCATTAATACATCTTAAGAATGTACTCTTCCCTGAACCACTTGGTCCAATGACGGCTACTACTTGATGTGCAGGAATGGATAAGGTCAGATTCTTTAACACTTCATGACTACCATAGTTTTTGTATAGTTGTTCAATTTCTATCATTTTCTGCACCTCCTAGTAAACCGATAAGCGTTTTTCAATTTTGTTTAATATAAAGGTAAAGATTGTACTCATAACCCAATACATGATCCCAATTGAAAGATAAAACGGCATGTATACATAATATTGAGCAACTAATAATTGGGCTGATCGCATCAACTCTGTTACTGCAATGACGGAAACTAACGATGTTTCTTTTAACATACCGACAAATGTATTACCAAGAGGTGGGATTGCATATCGAATGGCTTGTGGAATGATTATGCGTCGCAACGCTTGTTTTTCTGTCATCCCTGTTGCAAGTGCTGCTTCTGTTTGACCTTTTGGAACGGATTGAATGGCGCCGCGGAACGCTTCTGACACATATGCACCAATATTAATACTTAATGCGATATAAGCTGCTGTTAATGGGCCAAGTTCGATACCATAATCAACTAAACCATAATAGACGATGACAAGCTGTACAAGTGGTGGTGTTCCTCGAATAATTGAAACATAGACTCTTGCGATATTACGCAGAAAGCGATTGCCCTTAATTCGAGCAATCGCAGCAAGTAAGCCTATTATTAAGCCAAAGAACATGGATACCACTGTGATCAGTAATGTGTAATATGCCCCTTTTAATAGAAAGGGGATATTTTCAATGACTAAATCCATGTGTGTTTCCTACTTTCTTTATTCTGCTGGTGGTTCTTCACCAAACCATTTAACGAAGATTTTCTTATAAGTACCATCATTTTTCATATCTTCAATTGCTTTGTTAATCGCTTTAACTAATTTTGGATTTCCTTTTTTCACAGCTACTGCAGCTTTATCTGCTTTAATTGGATCTCCGACAGCTTTAATTTTAAAGCCATTTTCTTCAACGATTGGTTTTAATGCATAAACATTATTGATTGTAGCATCGATACGACCTGCATCCAAGTCTTTTAATGTAGTGATGACATCATCATACGTGTTGATTTTGAAGTTGCCGACTTTTGGCATTAAATCGGTACGTAAATAAGCTTCATCATTTGTACCAAGACCTACACCAATTGTTTTGCCTTTAAAATCCGCAGTCGATTTGATGCTGTTGTTATCTGATTTAACAATTGCTTTTACTTCATTTGTAATATAAGGGTCTGAAAAGTCGATCGCTTTTTTACGTTCATCTGTAATCGTCACTTGACTGACAAGTACATCGAATTTCCCTTGTTGTAAGCCTGGGATTAAACCTGAGAAATCTTGTGCAACAAATTTTGCTTTTACATTCATACGTTTCGCAATTTCTTTTGCAATATCTACATCGAAACCAGTATATTGTTTATCTTTTCCCATAAAGTTGTAAGGTGCATATGTCCCCATTATACCGACTGTCATTTCACCATGATCTTGGATATTTTGTAATTGATCTGTGTAATTATTGCCGTGGTTGACATCTTTTTCAGCGCCTTTATTTCCACATGCACTAAGAACAAGAACTGCTGCGGCTACAAAAGTTAATAACCATTTTGCTTTTTTCACTTTTTTTTCCTCCTATTTTATACACCGAAAATACCGAAAAATTCGAAGTGTACGGTTTCCTCAATTATTTCTTGTAATGATTTGTCAGCGAATGCGTGATTTTCACTTCGTTCTGTAAACAGCCATCTAGATAGCACACCTTCCAGCAAACTCATGATAAACACTGCTTGCATTTTAGGCTCAATTGGTCGACTAAGCATGCCTAATTCTTTTGCTCGACCAATATTATTGGCAAAGGCTGCTTCCATATCAGCTTTAATTTCATCAACTTTTTGTTGTAACAAAGGCTGAGAGTGGATTCCTTTTAACAGTATGTGCATTAAATAAGAATTATCCTCGGCAAAACGAAAAATATGTACAAATAAATGACTTGAGGATACGACGGATTCTTGAATCGAAGCTTTCGATTCTCTATATCCTATCGCGATTGCCTCTAGTATACTTTCGCGCCCAGATTCAAGCATCTTCAAAGCAATGGCTTCTTTACTTTTGAAATACCAGTAAAATGTGCCTTGCGAAACATTCGCTTGTGCTACAATATCCGAAATTTTCGTATTCTCATAACCAACAGTTGCGAATAATTCAAGTGCTATTTTAATCAATTGTTGCTCTCTCTCTTGTCTACGAACATCTGCTTGAATCATTCTTTTCACCTCGACTGACTCATTAGTCAATTAAATCCTATAAGATTACTATATATTAGTCAATAGTTTTGACTTATATTTTTTAGAAAAATAAATAAAAACTTGATTTTCAGATATATAGTGTACAAATTAGAGGGAAATATACTAATCGATTTCGTATTGCTATTTTGTTACTTACTCGCGTTTTGGTGCAGTTTACTCACGTTTTAGAACAATTTACTAGCGCATTTGACCATTTTACTAGCGTTCTCCTGAATTGAATTCGCGTGTAATACTCTTTAAGTCTTTAAAAATACAAAATTAATCGTACCTACCATAAAAAATTTTTTCACAACCAGTTCCACCAATTAATTTTTCCGAAACACAATTCCACGACCTGTAAAACTAGCTAAGAATCTTTTTTCCGTAACAATACTATTGGATTTGCCCCATTTTGATGGATCTCGAAACGTTATCATAAATTCACCGTTTTCTTTATGTCTTCCACATGCAACGATAAGATGACCTCCCTTTCGACCATCTTCCGGAAGTTGACCCGTAACAGATACAATAACCGGTCCAAATTTTGTTAGCAACATTTCAAGTTCATCGCCATCTTTTATAGCCATTGGTTTTGCATTTAAGTCGAATTTTAATGCAATGTTAGCTAAACCTAGATGAATCCACCCTTGTTCACAATATGCATTTAACTGAATTCCTTCAATGAGTAGATCATATGCTGAAACCACTGGTATTTGGTAATGCCCCATTATCATACGGAGACATGCTAGACCACAAACGCTCTCTCCCCAATAATTTGCACCTTTCCCTTCAACAAGTGCAGTTTCTGGCCATTCCCCTTTTTCAAAGTGCTGCCCGAAACGTGGCATATTAAGACAAAAATTCAAAATGATTCGCTCTCCTTTAAATTGAACAAAATAAATACTATCTTTTTAATATAAGATTTTGATTATGTATCGATAAATATAATACATTTGAGTCTATTCCATAATTGCTTCTCTAGTTAAAAAATACAATTATTTTCTAAATAAACAATTCAATAATTTTGATAATATTTCACTTCTAGTATTTACTTAGTATACCGCTCCAGATAGCGCTTTCGTGCTAAGCGATCGTTGAGCCTCCTCGGAAGCTAAAAACATTGTGCTCCTGCATCGCTTCGCTAGCTTCATCGCAGGACTATGAATGAACTTCACTGAATTAACATCGCACGAAGAAAA
>DATMJF010000332.1:0-2734 GCA_035554455.1 Rummeliibacillus sp. | reverse complement strand
GGTTTTACTGGTGAAGTATATATGAAGTGTTGAACACGTTCGTTGCTTGCTGTTAATGCAGTCATATAAATCGCTCCTTTTATGGAACGAAAAAAAGCGTATGTATCGTTTATAAATCAATTTCGATACATACGCTTTTTATTGACTATGGTCAATTTTTTTACAGCAATTCTCTTGAAAATATTTTGTATATCATATAATATAATGACATACAATTATTTATGTAAGGAATAGCTGACAAGTGTTGTATCGTACTTGGACTACGATATGACGGTTCAGGAGTGTTGGTAGCACTTCTAAACAGTCGGCTTTTTTTACGTTCATTTATGTATTTGATAATTATATTAAACGTAATTTCCAATTTACGCAACTAGAAAAAAATTATGGTCGTCAAAATTCTTCATCTGTGTGTGATTTAGGAGACGACCATAAAAAAATGTAATAGGAATTACGATTCAAAAAACTACTAAATAATAATAATTATTTGAATTGCTTATATTATATTTGATTTACTTATAATTTAAAAGACCTAATTACAAAAAATGCTACAATCTCTAAAAAAGGGGTGTAGTGTCATGAAGACATCAAAAAAAATTAAATTATTACTAACACAACATGATATGACAATTACACAACTTGCAAAGATGCTTAATATTAGTCAACCAGCATTATCTCAAAAGTTGAAAAAAGACGATTTCACAGAATCTGAATTAGAGTCAATAGCAAAAGCCTTCAATGGTGAATACATAGCATATTTTCAATTTAAAGATGGATCGCGTTTATAATGTACAAAAGAGCAATCAAATTAATTGGTTGCTCTTTTTATTTACTTATATAGTTGGAAGAAAAGAGCCAATGTGAATTGAATACTTTTTTATAAAGATGAATTGAACACTTTTTCCTCATATAAGTATTCAATTCAGTGGTATTCAAGTCTATTGAACCCCTTAAACAGTTGATAGATATGGATTTTTAAAGGTATTATAAGTGAGACTACTATATGTTTTCCACATTGTACTTCTGATATTTAGTTTAAATTCCATCATATCAATAATACACAAGTTTTTTCTTTGTTTTGTTAGGCGATTCACGCCAAAAAAACCCATGGATGTATAGCACATTTTCTACGAAGTGCGACATACGTTATAAAATACTCATTCAATCCTTTTTATGTTTTTCAACATACTGTAAAGCATTTTCAAAGCCATTTAATATGCCTTTTGTCGTTATAAATCCTTCACCATTGTCATAGCTCAAATACAGCGATAAGTAATTTAAAAACTTTCGACTTTCTTCATCTGACAAGTTCTCAACCACTTTGGGTAAATCTTTTAGTTCCATAAAATCACTCCTTTCTTGATGAACAATATTCTTCTACTGTGGCTTATTACGCTTCGTTATAATAAACATCTGAATCTGCAAAAACATTTTCAACATGAAAATCAATTGCACCATTTTCATAACTTTCTGTTATGCCTTTGTGATATTTCTCAAATTCTGTTAATGCTTTAATAACAGCAGTTTTTTTATCTGTAGCTTTAACAAATACAGCTGAGTAACCATTAAAACCTTGCCTTCCACAAACCTCATATATTGTAATTTCAGAATCCATACTAACCCTCCATTTCCTTCGAATGTTCATTAGTATTGCATTAGATCATATCTTAACTTCGTACAATTGCTTTTACGATAACTTCGTTACACTGCTTACATTTAAAATAATAAGAAGATTCATTTTTTCCATTTCCGTGTGCAAAAAATTCAAAATCGTGTTCGTTATCAGATATACAATCTTCTGATGGGGTTAACAAAGCATTCTCCATTAATTCCATCAGCTGACAAACTTCTTCTTTGTGTTCTTCAATATCTTTTTGAATAGCCTCTCTTTTTTTATTTAGAGATAGCTTACGTTCTTCAAATCCATTCAATATAGACAACTAATATGCCCCTTTCACTACGATTTATTTTCTATTAGTTTTATGTTTATAAAACAGGTGTATATATGCAGGGGTATAGTTCAGGGTAGTACCCTGATTGACACACCTGTATGGATACCCCTGGTTTTAAAAGCTATAAATCCATTAATATCAGCCTTTATTATGTTCGTATCTTGTTCGATTACAAAAACGTGAGTTTATTGTACTGAACTGCAAATTTTACCGTTCAAAATATTATTCAGATTTACTTTCTTCGTATTTCTGCACCAAATTATAAAATGATGTCCGTTTAATCCCTAATTGCTTCATGAAATATACTGCAGTTACTTCTTTTGATTTCCATTTAGGATATAGATCATCCCATATACGCTGTTGTTCTTTGGATATTTTTAATTTAGGTCTACCTAGATGTTTCCCTCTAGCGCGTGCTGCAGCAATTCCTTCTGATTGGCGCTTCTTAATATCTTCACGCTCTTTTTGTGCAAATGCAGCAAGTAGGGTAAGTATTATATTATTAATGGCTTGTTTGATTACATCATCAGTTCTTGATTCTGTATTTAGCATTGGCTCTTTAACAAATTCAAGGTTAACTCCATTATCGATGAAAAATTGATATTCACTTTGAATATCTTGCATATTACGAGATAAACGAGTTATTGAGTCAAATACAATTGTATCTCCTTCTCGTGCAATCGCTTTTAATGCTTGATATTGTGGCCGTTCTAAATTTTTGCCACTGGCTTTATCAATAAAAATATCGCGATCATCAATACCAAGTTGACGCATTGTATCAACTT
>DATMJF010000331.1:0-6829 GCA_035554455.1 Rummeliibacillus sp. | reverse complement strand
GATTCCTTATGCTTTGACTTCCAAAAACTTGGTCAAACGCCATATCTAACAAGTCTATTCTTATTAAAAGATGGTAGTGCACTTGGTCTTCTAGATTTAGAAGATTTTGATACACCATATGTAGGTAACCGTGGATATGGTTCATATCATACAGGCTATACATTAGAATGCTCTCGAATGGGTAGTTCAATTGCCATTTATGCTGCTTTAATGGCATTCGGAAAAACAGGCTACCAAGAAATATTAGCTAATTATGTTCGAGTAAATCTAGCATTCCATCAACAATTAGCAGATAAAATACCATCCCTTCAAGTGGTTAATCCAACTAATATTGGGCCAATTACAGCATTCCGCCTATATCCTAATGGTTTGAACTGGGAAGCAGAACAAGCAGGTACTTATACAGTTTCTGAAATTGAAAATATAAACACATTAAATTCATCCTTATTTGAAGTATTAGGTAAACACCGTGATGATGTGTTCTTTGGAGATACAACTCGTATCTGTACTGTTGATGCATCTGACAGCGCAGACCGTATTCCAGTTGGTGTAGCCAAGTTCTTCTCTATTTCTCCTTATACAGAAGTAGAACATATACCTGCAATGATTGAGTCACTTAAACACTCAATTGAAGAATTGGAGGGTTTAACCCTTGAAGTTTCTCACTAAAAATAAACATACAATGCTATATAAATATATTCTCTATTTTGTTTCGCCAATTGCTGTATTTTCAATAATATTTGGATGTGTACTTTATTATTCTTGTAACAATATTATTCAAACTAGAGTAATGAGTCTTTTTGAAGATAAATTACAACTCGTTTCAAATGAAGCAATGGGGCATATAGATACTTCACTTGTTACGAATGCTGATAATAATGATCTAACACAATATAAAACACTTTTAAATACATTAAATATAGCAAAAAAACAGCAAAACATTCAAAATGCCTATGTTCTTTCCCGCTCTAATGGGAAAGAACATATTGTAGCGTTAAGTGGTACAGATAATCATAATGCTGCTTATAAATTTGATCCTAAGATGAATGATGCACTCGATCAAGATAAGATCATGTTTAGTGATATTTATAAAGATAAATACGGTGTCCATAAATCTATTTTCATCCCTTTTAAAGGTACAGATATCATTTTTGGATTAGATATGGATGCTTCATTTATTTCAAAAGTGCAAACACAAACGATACAGATTTCAGTAGGTTTGACAATATTGTTCGTTCTTTTAGGAGCACTACTTGCTTTCATTATAAGTAAGCGAATTATTAAACCTGTGCTTGCCATTAACAACTATGTTGATGAAGTTGCAGATGGTAACTTAGCCGCAGATAGATTTGAAATTAAAGGAAAAGACGAGATCGCACAATTATCCCAAGGCGTTTACCATATGGTAGATGATTTAAGAAAAATCATCTCACAAATTAGTTCAAATGCTGAGCAAGTAGCGGCTACATCTGAAGAATTATCTGCTGGTTCAGAACAAACAAGCGCTTCCATTGAACAAGTTACAGTATCCATGCAAGAAGTGGCAGCTGGTTCTGACAAGCAAACCGACGCTGTCGAAGAAATCGGTGCTAACGTCAATACTATTTCGAATAAGATGAATGATGTAGCTACCTATGTAGAGCAAGTTAGTACAAAAGCAATTGATACAACAAAAACAGCTGAAAATGGTAAAGATATTATTCAAAACGCTGTAGAAAAAATGAATACAACAACTGACATGATTCAAGCAACTTCTGAAGTTGTTAATCGTTTGAACAATTACTCAAAAGAAATTGGCCAAATTGTTTCATTGATCACTGAAATTGCAGATCAAACGAACTTGCTTGCACTTAATGCCTCGATAGAAGCTGCACGTGCAGGTGAACATGGTAAAGGATTCGCTGTCGTTGCGGAAGAAGTAAGAAAGCTTGCAGACCAGTCAAGAATTGCCGCAAACGATATTAGTAACCGGATCGATTCAATCAAAGCTGAATCGACAAATGCTGTGGATTCTATGTCTACTAGTTATGAAAATCTACAAGTAAGCGCCGATGCTTTTGATGAAGCAGGTGATGCATTTAATGCAATATATACAGCAGTGTCCAATTTAACTTCTCAAATGACACAAGTAAGTAATGCCATTGAGGCTATGAATAGTGGCGTTAGCAACATTGCAGAATCAATGGAAGAAGTCAGCGTAATCGTTGTTCAAAATTCAAGTAGCATTCAAAATGTTGCTGCCGCTTCTGAAGAACAAACTGCTAGTATGGAAGAAATTACTGCTTCTTCAAATAATCTAGCAACCATGGCAGAACAACTTCGAACATCTGTTAATAAATTCACAGTATAATAATTGATGTAAAGAATTTCATATGGAATTAGATGTAATTTAAACACGAGGTAACTTACTTTTGATAAAATGCCAAGACTTTGATTTAAAGTCTTGGCATTTTTTAATTTGCAAATTGAATCAATTTCATAAGTGCTTTTCGAGTTAAAAAATACGAATATTTTCTAAATAATCAATTCAATAATTCGGATAATATTTCATTTCTAGTATTTACTTAGTATGCCGCTCCAGATGGCGCTTTCCGCGGGCGAGCGTTGAGCCTCCTCGGAAGCCCGTACCGTGCTTCGCTGCGGGGTCTCACCTGTCTCGCTTTCCCGCAGGACTATGAATGAACTTCACTGAATTAACATCGCACGAAGAAAATGCGAATGCATTTTCGAGGACTCGCCATCTTCCGCCTCATAGACAATGTTCTAATAGATATAGCATATAACACTGGCCCATTTAATGTTCGTGTTTTTTATCAAATCTTTGAATTATGAAATTGATTCAATTACAAAAAAAATCGGTGTCACTAACATTATGCATGAAAAGTATCGAACAAAAAACACCACCTGATCTTACTGACCAGATGGTATTGATTAATTTATATCAAATTATTCAAAATTGTGTATGCCTTGTACTATTAAGACTCAATTGAGGAGAATTATTTTAACCACAAATTATAAATGTCTATACCCTGCAAAATGGTTGCTCCAGTATGATTCATTCACTGAACTTACTTGTACTTTAGTACCACTTGCACTCACAAATTTCCCGTTCCCCATGTAAAGTCCGATATGAGAAATACCAGATTTATATGTATTTTTGAAAAATACTAAATCTCCTACTTTAGGTGAACTTGTTGCTGTTGAGATAGAGTAGAAACCTGCAGCTGTTGTACGATAAGAAGCAATGCCAGCATTTTTATATGCATAGTATACAAGTCCACTACAATCGAATCCGCTTGTTGTTGCTCCACCGAATACATATGGTACACCTTGTTGAGATAATGCGATTGATACAGCTTTTTCTAGTTTTGTATTAGCAGATATTGGCGCAACACTATCGCTGACTTTTTTTGTAGATCCTTTAACCTTTAACTTTTGACCAGCTCTAATGTTTGTTGATTTTAAATTATTCCAACTCATTAGAGTCTTGTACGATACACCATATTTCTTAGCAATTCCAGAAAGAGTATCACCTTTTTTTACAGTGTATGTAGAAGTTGAGGTACTTTTCTTACTAGAGCTAGATGATGAGCTCTTTTTAACTTTTAATTTTTGACCAGCTTTAATGTTTGTTGATTTTAAATTATTCCAACTCATTAGAGTTTTATATGAAATATGATATTTGGCGCCTATACTTGATAATGTATCGCCTTTTTTTACTGTATATGTAGTTGTAGCTGCTGATGCAGTTGTTTCTTGACTAATTGTTGAGAATAGCATAATCGAGCTTAATGCCATTGCTGAGATGATGGTTTTTTTCAATTTTCTTAACTCCCTTTGTCTATTACCTAACAGAATCTATTATAGAGAAGTTATGTAACAAACTTGTAATAACAATATCAAATTAATATTACAAAATGAGAGATTATATTACAGAAAATGATATTTATTTGTTATTATACTTATTTTTTCTTCTAATATTATTAATTTAGCGCCATCCAACACTAATATTTTGAAGAGAAATAACAAAAGATTCATTGATTACATTTGGAAAGTATTTTCTTTTATGAAATACTTTCCAAATGACTTTAAAATATTTTCTACATATTATGTTTATTTTCAGTTATTATTTTTGGGGCAGCTGTATCGCTATAGATGGCTGTATCTTGTCCGTTCGTTTTTGCAAGCAGTGCTTTTATTTCATTGTAGGACATACCTGATTCGGCGTTTTTACGTTTTACTTCATCAATATCCGTCCCTGCAACTGTAAATCCATCACGCTTGTAATTGTTCAATTGAACACCTCCATTTCTGTATCCCTTACTATTTCCTCAACAAGAAAGAATTATGAGTAAAAGTTGTTATGATCGTAAGTATCTTCTTTTGCTTTTTTACTTTTGTCTACTCTGTGATATTCAGAAATTTGAATAACACGAACCTTACTTGTATTTAATTCATGATATATTCCCCTACTGTCTGTAAACGAAATATATTGGTCGCGTTCACTCTGAATCAGTTTTTCCGCTTCTTCTTGTGATTCGATAAAGATAAAACGTCTGACATAATGTTCTTGATCAAAAAAATAAGTAACCTTGAATTCTTTCATCGTTCATTTACACCTCAACTATGTTCAAATGATTGGTTTGTTGAATTACATAGACTTTTTAGACTTCTATAGGATATCCAACTACCATGACTTGAAACATCATTCACGATTGTTTCTGTGCATGGACCGAATTTTTTCCCTTCTCTGTAGTAACGGTTGTCTCATCTGAATATGATATTACAACTTTATAAAACGGAGGAAAACGATCATGCATTCATTATTTCCCTATTTCTTTTTAGGGGTTTCTTTAGCCGCTCCAATTGGGCCAGTGAAGGCTACTTTGCTTAATTTAGGGATCAAAAACGGGTTTTTTCACGCTTGGTTTTTTAGTCTTGGAGCAATCGCCACAGATTTAACGTATATGCTTTTGGTGTACTTTGGGATTGGACGTTTTATAGAATATCCCGTTATTAAAACAATTTTATGGTCATTTGGCTGTTTTGTTCTATTGTATACGGGGATTGAGAATTTACTTACATTGCACAAAGTTAAACTTGATTCCAATTTCAAAAAAATGTCGCGTCTTAGGCATTCATTCCTATCTGGATTTCTTATCGCTTTATTAAATCCTTTAACAATTCTATTTTGGCTAGGAATCTATGGATCAGTTCTGGTGGGTGGATCAGGGAGACTAAATGGATTGGAAATAGCACTTTATAGTCTATTTATATTATTAGGTATCATATTGGTGGATTTTATAATGGCAACTATATCAAGCGGCTCAAGGAAAGTTCTATCTACTAAGTTTTTAAACACCGTATCTGCATTATCCTCTATTTCTATGATTGGGTTCGGTATTCATTTTGGTATACTAGCATATAAATCACTATTTTAATTTACTTCATCGCAAAAGTATTTTATCCGAAAATATTTCAAAACTCTCGTACAGCATAAAAACAGTACTTTTGGAAACCATACCTATATTAATTGAAAAAATATAGGGGTGGTTTTATGGCTAATGCCGATCGAAATGAGGAAAAGGTTAGTATATGGTGTATCATCAGCTTAGCTTCTATCCCTCTTGTCATGACACTAGGGAATTCTATGCTTATTCCCGTTCTCCCCATTTTGGAAAAAAAAGTGGGAATCTCTTCATTTCAATCAAGTATGATTATTACCAGTTACTCAGTGGCAGCCATCCTGCTCATTCCAGTAGCTGGTTATTTATCTGACCGATTTGGTCGCAAAATTGTCATTTTACCCAGTCTATTTTTGGCACTAATCGGTGGTTTAATTGCTGCTTTGGCTTCATGGAAAATGCAAAACCCCTATACAATGATCATTATAGGAAGAATACTGCAAGGTATGGGGGCTGCTGGCGCTATGCCCATTGTTATACCACTCGTTGGCGATTTGTACAATGGTGACGATGAAAAAACAAGCTCCACTCTAGGAATTATCGAAACATCTAACACTTTTGGAAAAGTTTTAAGTCCTATTCTCGGTTCAGCTTTTGCCGCCTTTTTATGGTTTCTTCCGTTTTTCTCAATATCAGCATTTAGTTTAATCTCTATTATCTTGATCTTCTTCTTTGTCAAAACCCCAAAAGAAAAAGATGCTCCTATAGCATTTAAAGAATTTTTGAAAAGAGTCAAAAATACGTTCAAACAAGATGGTAGTTGGTTAATTGTAGTATTTCTAAATGGCATTTTCGTTATGCTTGTACTATTTGGTATGTTATTTTTCCTTTCTGAACATCTCGAAAAAGGACATCACATAAAAGGGATAAAAAAGGGATTTGTTTTAGCAATTCCTTTATTATTGCTGTGTATCGCTTCGTACGTAACTGGACGGAAAATTAAAGGGAATTTGAAAACAATCAAGATAATAATCATTATTTGTTTAATCATTGTCTCTGCAAGCATTGTGTTCGTCGGATTTTCAAAGGAAAGTTTAACTCTTTTGTTGATCGTCACGAGTATCTCAGGAATCGCGTTAGGAGCACTCCTTCCAGTTCTCGACGCAATTATTACAGAAAACATTAGAAAAGAAGAGCGCGGTACAGTCACCTCTTTTTACAGCTCCGCAAGATATATCGGTGTTGCAGCTGGCCCTCCAATTATGTCACTCGTGATGAAAAACTATTTAAACATTAGATATATTGTGGCAGGCGTATTAGGACTAATTTTGTTATTTTTAGTATTCAAATATATAAACGTCGAGGCTATTGGTGACGATAAAGGCAAATCGCCAAACTAACGAAAGGACGGATTCTTTTTAATT
>DATMJF010000330.1:0-5913 GCA_035554455.1 Rummeliibacillus sp. | reverse complement strand
TAAATGAGGTGCATCCATTTATATTTGGCTCATTTGCGGCTCATTTTTTTATACATAAAGTTATTTTTTATAAGTGGACTAACAGTAAAACAGTAATTCAATTGAGGCTCATGAGATACACCATATAGAGCATTTCTTTGTAAAGAGGAATGCTTTTTATTTTTGCCCAAATTAACTTATTAACAACAAAAACCTTATAATAATCAATAAAATTTTATTGTTTATCGATAAATAACATGTTAATATCTAATAAACAATACTTAAGAGAGGTGCTTTTCATGAAACCAGAAACACTATTTTTAAAGTTAGCTGTTGTTCTTATGGGCTTTCCAGTTCTTGCTTTATGCATCTTTTTGGTACCTGAGTTAGGTAATATTGCAGCAAAATTGCTTCCAGAGTTTGATTTGATAAAATACCTCGTTTCTATGATTTTTGATGCATCGGCGATTCCTTTTTACTTTGCTTTGTATCAGGCGTTTAAACTTTTACGCTATATTGACAAAAATAAAGCTTTCTCACAATTATCTGTAAATGTTTTGAGAAATATCAAATTCTGTGCCATCACAATCAGTAGTTTGCATGTGCTACTCTTGCCGCTCTTTTATCTCTTTGCGGAGAAAAATGATGCCCTAGTTGCCATCTTTGTTGGATTGGTTGTTCCTTTTGCTTCAATAGTGATTGCAGTCTTTTCTGCTGTTCTTCAAAAGCTATTAAAAAATGCCATCGATATAAAATCAGAAAATGATTTAACGATATGAGGTGAAACCAATGGCAATTATTATCAATATTGATGTGATGTTGGCGAAAAGGAAAATGAGCGTAACAGAACTTTCTGAAAAGGTTGGAATCACGATGGCGAATCTTTCTATATTGAAAAATGGAAAGGCAAAAGCGATTCGATTATCAACTCTAGATGCGATTTGTAAGGCTTTAGAATGTCAGCCTGGGGATGTTTTAGAATACAAAAGTAATGAAGACATTTAAAGATAATTTTACAATTATTAGGGGAGGTATAAACGTGGGCAGTGACAATTTGATTATTGAAAATATTTCTAACCCCCATGAGCTGGAGAGAATGTTTAGAAATGACCCCAAAGCCTTTAAAACGTCATTCTCATACGCATGGGAACAAAAACCTGATTCGCAGGTTCTTGCTGTTTGGTATGAAAGATTGAGTTTCAAGGAGACGGCACATACAGAAAAAGCTTCCTTGCTTCAGAAAGGTTTCTTATTCATGGGCATTTTAGCCATTCTGGCCGGGATAAGCACCAGGATCATTTTCCATTTTGTCGAACAGCAAGCAATTGCCCCAATTAACCTTGCTTTTGGGATTCTTCCCTTTATTGGAGTCTATTTTGTTTACAAAAATAAACCCCAAAAAAAGGTTCTTTACACACTTGCATTGTTGTTCTTAATCTCCGGGTTGTATCTTAATATGCTGCCATTAAATGATAATGACAGTACTATCCTTGCTTATTTACACCTTCCCATATTCTTATGGGGATTGATAGGGCTTGCATTTACAGGAAATGAATATTCAAAAGGCAGCACAAGATTAGCCTATCTTAAATTCAATTTGGAACTTTGCATACTCTACGCCAGCATGGCTATTAGCGGTATGCTGTTAACAGCATTAACTATGCAGTTATTTAGCTTTGTCGATTTGGATATAAAAGACTTTTATTTTAGAAATGTTGTTTTATTTGGTGCTGCCGCTCTCGCTATTGTGGCTACCTACCTGGTGTCAATGAATCTTAAACTTGCTAAGAATATTACACCTTATGTAGCTAAAATTTTTAGTCCTCTTGTCCTGGCCACTTTGTTGGTCTATCTTATAACGGTTATTTGGGTCGGAAAAAATCCATTCTTGGACAGAAATTTCCTGATAGCATTTAACGGAATACTCCTTGGTGTCTTGGCCGTTACCATATTTTCAATTACCGAAAGCAGCACAGACGAGAAAAAGAACATTTCTGATTATATAAATTTTGCCCTAATTGTTCTTGCTCTTATCATTGACAGTGTGGCTTTGTCAGCCATAGTGTTCAGACTTTCTTCATATGGGATTACACCAAACAGACTTGCTGTTTTAGGTGTAAACATACTTATCTGGGGAAATCTTATTTGGATTATGGTCTCCTATATGCGTTTTCTACAAAACAAGACCGGACCTTCCCCCATCCAAGATGCGGTTACTAAGTATTTGCCAGTCTACGGACTTTGGGCGGCTTTCGTTACATTTACTTTTCCTTTCATTTTTAATTAGAAATGCTTTATTAATGTAACGGATGCTGATCTTCCTTATAAATGCCAAAAATAATCAAGTTTCTATTCATAACTTATAACTTGTTCATTTTTGGCTTTTTATTTTTCTAAAAAAACATCATTTACTTCTGATACGGTTCCCCACTTTTAATGCTAAACTACCTCCTCAACAATCTGGCACGATTACAGAATAAAAAAAATCCTGCATATCAATACAAGACTTTTAATCAAACTTTTTTATAAACGGTTAATCTTTGTTTTAAATAAACATCATGCTGTCTTTAAAGCTTTTCGAGTTTCTTAGGAGTAATGTATTCATCTTTGTTTGTTCCAATATTAAGCTTCTTTTTATATGCAGAAACCCAACCACTTATTTTGGAGTATGGAAGTTCAAGTTCGTACGCTAATTCTCTGGCTACTCGGTATCCTCCACAATTAATTTTGCGACATACTCTTTGAATCCTGGATCATGATGTTTTCCCAAAATTAACACGTCCTTTTTTGAGTATATTTATTATACAGAATTTCGATTTTGACGTGTCCACTTTCTAGACTAACTTAAACTTTTACTAAAATTTTGTCTAGAAAACAAATTCCAGCTGCTTTTCTTGCATTTTGGAAGGAAGTATTCGCATAAGTAATTTCGAATTCCAATTTGAAAAGGATGTTCCAGCTGTGCAATTTCCCCTATCTTCCATGACAGATTAACAACCTTTGTTGTTTTAGGCATACGTAATTTTTCAAACTCGAACTTTTTCAAAATGTCTTTTACATAGGGTACAATTTACAAAATATATCTGTCCTTTTCTGTTACCATCTATGACCCGGCTATTTTTTCTCCCCTTGGCTGGCTGCTGTTGGAGTCCGGTTCGACGGTGATGCCGATTTGATCAAAAGTCTGCCCTTTGGCGAGCTGGTAGGTCAGTATTCCGGATCCTTTTTCGTCCGGCTTGAATATGCCGCCATTTTCCCTCGTGCCGTTTTTCAGCAGCCAAACCTGGTAAACCTGTGAACCTTCGATACCGGGCAATTCGTGAACCTGCACCACCAAATTTTTCTCTGATCCCTGCTGGACAATATAGGCGATGCCGTTTGTTCCCGGGTGGCTTTGAATGGCTGCCTTTAAGGGAATGGCCGTTAAAATTTCAATTGGTATATTTTCGGCATGGTGATTTTTTCCCTGTACATTCGCTATTCCAAGGACAATAATCGCGAGCAACAAGGTGCCAATGATACTGGCTGAAACTGGAGTGAACTGGCTTTTGAGCATCATGACAAGCTTGCTCATCTTAGCCATGAATGTTTCCGTACCACTTTGCTCTTTGTGATCAAAAACAAACTCCATTACCTCGCCTTTTAACGATTCAGGTACCTCGATTTCGCTATTATCAAATGGCAAAGTATGCCACACCTCGGACAATTCCTCATATTCTTTTTTACACGCCTTACAATTCTTTAAATGTTTAACAAAGGCCATGTGTTCGCTCTCCTTGAGCTCATTTGCTATAAATGGAATCAAATGATCACAATCTCTTCTCATTTTATATCCTCCAGTTCTAGATGCTTCCTCAATCCTTTCAGAGCCTGGTGAAGCCTGCTTTTAATCGTGCCGATTGGCTCCTGCTCCAGCTTGGCGATTTCTGAGAGAGAATACCCTTTCCAATAAAGCAAATCGATTAATTTTCTTTGCGCCGTCGGCAATTTGTTTTTCGCTGTTGCAATATCATTCATATTTACTCGTTGATCAATTGTATTGGCAGGGTCGGCAATCTCTACATGTTCCTCTTGATGGTGTTGCGTATGTCTCTTCTCTTTCCGGAGATAATCAATGCAAATATTACGGGTAATCGTGAGGAGCCAATTTACAAAGCTGCCTTGAGCGGGATTGTAATGACTGTTTGTTGTCCATAGCCTCAAAAAGACCAACTGAATAATCTCTTTCGTCTTATCCTCATTCCCATTGCAAAACTTCATAACGAAGCTGTAGACAAGCTTTATATATCGATCATAAAGCTCCTCTAATGCTTGACGGTTATTTTCGTTTACCAATCTCATTAATTCCGCATCGTGTTTTTCTTTCATGTGGCACTCCCTGTTATTGGATAAAAATATATTGCCATTATACTATTGTAAAAGTAAGGATGGGAACGACCGCGACTGATCGTTCCCTGGACAGGCTTACTTAAATTCTGTTTTGCTATTTACGATATACCATACATCTTTTACTCCTTGTCCGTTTACATCCCCTTTTTGCTGGTCTTTAGCAAAATAATAAAGAGGATAGCCTTTGTACGTGACCTGCTTCTTACCGTTGTCTGCTCTTGTGATCGTACCGAAATCTTTTTTGTCAAAACCTTCTGGGACGGCGAAATCTCCCTGAGTAAATGTCGGCCAATTTGCTAGACAGTCTCCGCTACAATTGCTCTTTCCTACTTCGTCCTTCGTAAAGTAATACAGCGTTTTTCCCTCTGAATCTGCTAAGTAATCTCCAACTTTGTCATTCTTCAAAAGCTGAAGACTGTCAGCAGGTTCTTTTTTCGTTTGGGTTTGAGTAGTTTGTTTCGTCTCTACTTTTTCTTCCTTGTTTGTTCCGCAGGCAGCCAAAACAAAAAAAATCGATAGTATTGCGAGGGTAAAAATTCCTTTTTTCATGTTTGTTCCTCCTAGTTTTTTATGTGATTCAAGGCTCACCCTTACTTCCAGCCCCATTTTTGAAAGATTTGGTGACCTTCTTCCGTTTTTAAATAATCAATAAATTGCTGTGCCTCTTTTTTCTGATCAGTGATGTTCGTTAAGGCAATCGGTGTTCCACGATAGAGCTTCTCTTCCTCAGGCAGTTCGACCAGGTCCGTCACATCTTGGAGCCGGTAATGCCATGATTCATAGGTAATCCAAGCGTCTAGGCTAGAATTCGATTTCCATCGTTCAATGCCTTCAGCACTCGACCTTACAGAAAGGCTAATATTTTGAGAAATACCTTCGATTAGCCCTTGTCTGCCTGCCATGTCTTCCCACAAGCCGAGCTGGCCAGCCCCATTCACATCGAGTATTTTGACTCCATTTTTCGTTAAATCCTTCAGACTTTCAATTTTCTTAGGATTTCCTTTCCTCACCAATATTCCTGCAGCACGCGGGTAAAGCTCCGTTCGTGATTTAGTGTCGATCATTTCAGGATGGTTGAAGATGAAGTCCTGCAGCATATACTCGGAACCACCGAAAATAATATCTGCGTCTTTCTTTGCCTGACCGATCCAATTACCCTCTGGTCCAGCTGTTACTTCTACTTTGATTCCTGTTTTAGCTGAAAAACGTTCAGCAGCTTCCTTGATTGGTCCAAGTGGTCCACCCGGTCCGTACACTCGGATAACATGATCACTTTGGCTAGAATTTGGTGTCGCCTGGGACGCCGGATTATGGTTCATTTTTGCATAGGCTGACAATCCGGCAACCGTAATGACAAAGAGCAGTAGAGCTGATAGGAACACAGTCTTCTTCATGATTCTTCCTCCATTTCATATATGTTTTTTACCCGTACTATTAAAGGAAACGAATGGATGCTGTAAACGGTTTGGTAATAATTTAAAATAGTTAGAAAGTTCCATAAATTCATTAGGAATTAGTCTGGTGAAGAGTAAATTAAGGTGTATC
>DATMJF010000329.1:0-8728 GCA_035554455.1 Rummeliibacillus sp. | reverse complement strand
ACATTGAAATCACGTCCACAACGTAAAAGTACGCGATTAATATGTTCGAAATCTTTGTTTGATTCTTTAACACCTATAATATTTGGACAAGCATCTTTTAGTTTGACCATCGTATCGATTTCTAGATTAACTGCCGTACGTCCTGGAATGTTGTATAAGATAATTGGTAAGTTTGGCACTTCATCCGCAATCGTTTTAAAATGCTTAAATAACGCATGTTGTGAAGGTCGGTTGTAATACGGAACAATGATTAACACTGCATCCGCACCTAATTCTTCTGCTTTTTTTGTTAAATAAAGAGCTTCTTGATGGTTAGTCGAACCAGTACCCGGCACAAATGGTACGCGTCCATCAATTACTTTAATAGCCTTTTCCATTACTTGAACACGTTCTTCAATTGTTAAAGAGCTCGGTTCACCTGATGTTCCTGTAACAGAAATACCATGGCTTCCACTTTCAATATGCCAGTTTACTAGTTTTTCAAATGATTCAAAGTCAATTGAACCATCCTCGTTAAATGGTGTAATAACTGGTGAAATAGATCCTCGAATACGTTGTTTAATTTCTGAAAAGTTTGTCATGCGACCTCTCCTTTTTTGAATTTTTTGAATATTGTCTACAAGAACATCGTAACATGTGGTAAATTAGAATTAAAATACAGATTTTATTGTTATAAGATACAAAAAAAGTATATATCAGTTTTTCTTAGTGTCTATTTTCTTAACAAACAAAGGGGGATTTGTATGGATATAAAACAACTATATTATTTTTGTACAATTGTAGAAGAAGGTCAAATAACAAAAGCTGCAGCTAGGCTACATATGGCACAACCTCCTCTTAGTCAACAATTAAAACAATTAGAAAATGAATTAGATGTTGTACTTTTTGAAAGACAAGGTCGTAAGCTATTGCTCACAGATTCCGGAAAATCTCTTTATGAAAATGCACAAAAAATTCTTGCAGATCTTGAAGATATCAAAACTAAGGTAAAAGAAATGAATGCGGGGATTCGCGGAAAATTATCGATTGGTGTTAGTAAAACTTGCTTCTCTTACTTACCGGAACGAATTCAATATTTTCGCGCCGAATATCCTGAAGTTCTTTTTCATATTATCGAAGGCGATACTGCTTACATTTCTGATTTACTAGTAAATCGTAGTATAGAAGTAGCCATTACCAGATTTCCAATCGAACAAGAAAACATAGAAATAAAAGCGTTTAAAAGTGAACCTTATATATTAATAATTCCTAAAACATGGAAACATCTAATGTCAAATAAAACTAAAATTGCACTCAAAGAAATTAAACAGTTACCACTAATGCTTTTACATCGTATTCACGGAGCTGGTCAATTTGAAATTATTACAAACGCATTCAAAGATCAACAGCTTAAACCCAACATCATACTCGAATGTCCAGATGTTAGTATTTTATTTTTATTAGTAAACTCAGAAATTGGTGCAACAATCGTTCCAAAAGGTGCTATAAAGAATCAATCATATGATAATATTCATATCATTGAAATTGAAGATGCAAATATACATTCAGAATCAGGCGTTATTTGGTTAAAAGATCGCCATTTATCAAAATGCACACAATTATTTATCGATTCATTTGTATAAATGAAAAAGCTGTTTTCGATAGAAAACAGCTTTTTTAATATACTAATAGTATTAATGGTTTACAACTCCACCGACATCACTACCTGTTTGCGCCTTCACTAAAATTTCATCATAATTATCAGGTTGTTTTACAACTTTTCTATTACCAATAATTGTTCCAATGTAACAAGCTAAAAAGCCCAGAGGAATAGAAACAATGCCTGGTGATGCTAATGGGAAAATTGGCTTTCCAACGAAAAGTGCTTGACCCTCGACTGGACTCCAAAAGTTAGGACCAATGACAACAAGCAAAATTGTCCCAAATAAACCAACAAGCATCCCTGTGATTGCACCAGTTTTATTAAATTTCCGCCAATAGATTGTCATTAAAATAACTGGTAAATTGGAACTTGCAGCTAATGTCATTGCTAGCGTCGAAAGAAACGCCACATTGAATTGTTGTAAAAATAGTGAAAATACAATAGCAATCGCGGTTATAGCAATTGATGCGATCCGAACCATAAACATTTGTTGTTTTTCTGTTGCTTTCCCATTTTTGAAAATCTCATTATATAAATCATGAGAAAATGCAGTTGCCCCTGTAATAACAATACCCGCAACAACAGCTAAAATAGTTGCAAATGATACTGCTGAAACAAATGCAAACATAAATCCTCCTCCTAACACTTGTGCTAAGAGAGGTGCTGCCATATTACCTGCAGGATTTGCTTCGATAATCTTACCTGTACCAACAAGTTTAGTTGCAGCAAGACCTAAGAATATTACCATCACATGGAATAAGCCCATAAGCCACATTAACCATACAACTGATTTTCTAGCAGTTTTACCATCTGGAACTGTTAAGAATCGAACCAATACATGCGGTAAACCAGCTGTACCTAATAATAATCCTAGCGTTAATGATATACCATCTAGACTACTTTTATACTTGATACCTGGATTTAAGAAGTTTTCGCCAAATGGAGTTGCCGTCTTAGCTTCTGTAAAAACGCTAAGGAAATTAAAGTTAAATTGGAACATTGCTAATATAAATAGCACAACCGTCCCACCGATTAATAAAATAGCTTTAATAATTTGAACCCAGCTCGTTGCTGTCATACCACCGAATAAAACAAAAAGAAGCATTGTAATCCCAACAAATAAAACAGACACATTATAAGGGATCCCAAGTAAAAGTTTAAATAGCGCTCCAGCAGCCACTAATTGACCTAACATATAAAAAATGGAAATTACAATCGTGTTAACCGCCGTTACTCCACGAACTTGCTTATAACGATAACGAGAAGTAATCATATCACCAAGTGTATATTTTCCCAAATTTCTCAATGGTTCTGCCACTAAAAACAAAATTACTAAAAATGATATAAGTGCCGGATACATTAAGAAGAATCCGTCATATCCATTTAAAGAAAATGCTCCGATTAACCCTAAAAATGTAGAAGCTGACATAAAATCCCCAGCTAAAGCTAAACCATTTTGCCTAGCTGTTAATCCACCACCAGCTGTATAAAAAGAACCTGCTGTTTTGGTCTTTTTAGAAGCATAATACGTAACAAATAATGTCATGAGTGTAATTGCAGCAAACATAATAATAATGCTTATATTCATCTTATACCTCCTGATTCTCTAGGATTTTTTTTGCTTCTTTATCGAAATAATCAGCTTTCTTAAGATAAATACTACAAACAATAAATGACATAGGAATCATAGAAATAGCGTAGATCCAGGCCCAAGAAATTTCACCTATTATTTTTCCATTCAACAAATTTGTCGAAAGTGCTAAATAAGGTAACAATAATGAATACAACATGTAAAAAATTGTATAAGAAACAGTAAATACTGTTTTTTCCTTACACATCTTTTTAAAATGATCTGACTTTACAATTGAAGAGTAATCAAAGGTTGTTTTGTTTTCTGAATATTCAGTACTTTTTATCGATGGCTGTTCAACAAATACTTTTTCATCCGTTTGAATCATCCACTTCATCCCCTTTTCATTATTCAGTTGTATCCCCTTTTTTAACGAAACTGTATTATTGATTACACCCCTCCCAAATGTAAGCCCTTACTTTTGAGCTTTTTCAGTCATACTACCAAAGTATCAAGACAATGAATAATACTAAAAAAGTATCGTTTAGATATGAAAAAAATATTTTATGAACTTAGTCAATTGTCTTATATTTATTTTAATAACTATTTTTTCCACAATCAATCAATTTCGTACAAAGGAGTGAAGAATGTGACTACACTATTTGTTAAATATCAAGGCACAGCTCAACTACAAACAATAAAAAAAGAAAATTTTCAAGAAACACAAGTGGATTTTCCTATTAAGGGCACTGTATTTGGTACATTATTAAACTATCAAGAAGAGATGAATCAATTAAAATTAGAATTTTCAAATGCCCCATATAACGAGCCACCAAAATCACCTATTCTTTATATTAAACCAAGTAACACATTCAATGCACATCAACAAATTATTCCATTACTTGATGGAGTCAACGAGGTTCAAACAAATGCATCATTAGCGATTGTTATGAAAAAAGATGCTTATAAAATATCAAAAGAGCAGTATGAAGAGTATATTTTAGGATTTACGATTGCTAATGATATCACCATTCCACACGAGAATTATTATCGACCAGCAATTTCTCAAAAATCTCATGATGGCTTTTGTCCAATTGGTCCATATATTGTAAGTGTAGACGCCATTAAAAACCCTAACAATTTAACCATATCAACTTATGTAAATGGTGAATTAAAACGACGGATTTCAACAAGTGATCTGGTCCGTTCTATTGGTCAGCTTCTTGAGGATGTAACTGATTTTATGACCCTATCTGCAGGGGATGTGTTGTTAACTGGCATACCTTCTAATCCGCCACTTGTGCGCGAAGGTGACTCAGTTTCTATCACAATCGATGAAATTGGGACTCTCACAAACCAAATTAAAGCAATTAATGCCAATAATGTGGGGGGAGAAACTATATGAAACATGCAATTGTAGCATATAAAGGAAGCATTCATCATGCTGTGGAGGAAAATGGTTGTTTACGCTTAACTTCAGGTCAGCTTGTATTACAAAATGATGTCGTATGGTTACCACCGGTTAAACCACAAACTATTTTTGCGCTTGGCTTAAACTACGCTGATCATGCAGCCGAATTGTCGTTTAATGCCCCTAAAGAACCACTTGTGTTTTTAAAAGGGCCAAATGCATTAACAGGTCATAATAGTGAATCCATTCGCCCTGAAGATGTAACATATATGCATTACGAATGCGAATTGGCAGTTGTTATTGGAAAGTCTGGCAAAAATATTAAACAAGCAGATGCCTACGATTATGTCGCTGGTTATACTGTTTGTAATAATTATGCAATACGAGATTATTTAGAAAACTACTACCGCCCAAATTTAAGAGTTAAAAATCGTGACGCATTAACGCCAATTGGCCCTTGGCTAGTAGATAAAGAAGATATTGCGGATCCAATGAACTTAGAACTTAAAACCTATGTAAACGGTGAGCTTGTTCAACAAGGGTCTACAAAAGATATGATTTTTAGTATCCCAGTATTAATTGAATATCTTAGTAGTTTCATGACTTTAAACGAGAATGACATTATTTTAACAGGTACTCCAAAAGGTTCTGTAGATACGAAAATAGGTGACCATGTCGTAACTGAAATCGAAGGGATTGGATCCCTCCATAACACAATCATTGCTAGCCCAGTTCCTATAAAATCATAGAAAGGTGGGCGTATTTCTATGCCACATTTCATTGTAGAATATACGGATAATATCGCCGATCAAGCAAATATTCAAGAACTTCTAAAAAAAGCAAACGAAATTTTAATTTCGAAATCACCACTATTTCCTACTGGCGGTATTCGTTCAAGAGCAATTCAATTACAGGATTATTATGTTGCCGATGGCTCTGAGGATTATGCTTTTGTACATGCCACATTAAAGATTGGCGCAGGTAGAAGTCCAGAAGATAAACAACATACTTGTGAAGACTTATTCAATATGATGAAGGAACATTTTAATACGATTTACAACCAACGTTACTTCGCTTTATCTTTAGAGCTATTTGAGTTTAGTGAAGCAGGCACATATAAGTTTAATAATATACATCAAAAATTTAAAGCGAAAAATCTATAAGGCAGTTAATGGTGTACACCTATTAAGAAATCCTTCTCTAAAAAAGGCAATCGCATAGCTGAAAATTCAGCTTTGTGATTGCCTTTTTGTCTTTTATTTAAATTCTTATTTCTTTTGTACAGTAATTGTCCATGATGCTTCGCTAAGTTGTTCGTAGTTTGTAACTTTATGGTCTTCTTCAGCAGCCCATCTTGGAATACTTTCTGTTGCTTGTGTGCAGTCAAAGTTAATGATTAAATCTTCACCTGATTTAATTTCTTCAATTGCGTTTTTTGCTTCAATTAATGGAAAAGGACAAACTTGCCCCATTGTTTCTAATACTTTTGCCATTTTACATTCCTCCTAATGTGCTGATGCTGGACTTACAGCTTGTTTAGCAGCTGCTTGTTTTTTTACTCTCGGTCTTACGAAGATAAAGTAAGATGCTGTCCACACACCTAAAATCATAAATGCCAGTGAAATCCAGCCTTGCCATGTCATCATTGCTGTACTTACAAGACCATTACCAATTGTACATCCACCTGCTAAACTTGCTCCGATTCCCATGAAAATACCGCCAAATAAACTTGAAACGATTGTTTTTACATCTGGAACACGTAATCGGAATTCATTACTTCCCTTAGCTGCAATAAATGAACCAATGAAAATACCTATTACTAAGAAAACGCCCCAATTTAAGATAGAGCTATCACCATTAATCAAATATTGTATGATATTTGCTGACGGTACAGTAATACCTAATCCGAAATTACGACCAGTTGCTTCACTTAATGGCCATGCGATAATTGCAATGATTCCCACTAGAGAAGCTGTGAAAAATGGATGCCAGCGACGTTCAAATAATAAATGGGCAATCCCTGTTTTTTTCGGTCTCAATGATGGAATGACGATTTTTGGTTTTTTCGACTCTCTAACCATAATAATTGCAACAATTGCAACCAAAATCACGATAAACACCCATACATTCACTCCCAATGTTGCTGGAATTGAATTATTGTGAACTTGTACAGAAGAAATTTTTTGATTTAATGGTAAAAGAACACCAGATTTCATCATAGCACTAGTAATCATATAGAATATAAGAGCAATCCAACTACCAATTAATCCTTCTGCTGCGCGATACCAAGTACCTGTTGCACAGCCTCCTGCAAGAACAATCCCTACACCGAAAATGAAAGATCCAATAACAATAACTACCCAAGAAAAAGTTCCTGCTTCATATTGTAATAATCCAAAATGAATAAGTGAAAATACACCGACACTTTGAATTGCAATTGCTAATAAAAGTGCATAAAACATTCGATTATCCTTTGCTAGATACATATCACGGAATCCGCCAGTTAAACAGAATCTACCCCTCTGTAAAACGAATCCTAATGCCGCCCCGCAAAGTAAACCGGTAATAATCATTAAAGTCATTTTCTCACCTCATTTATATCCTTAGTAATCTTATTGGTTTTAATTATATTCACATACAATCCATTATGCAATAGTAAATTCAAATTAAATTAATAGGAATAGTAAATTATAAAAATAAAATCCCGATTCACAAATTACAATGTGGATCGGGATAAAAAAATATTTAAAATGTTTAGTTAAGGAATTAATAAATCAGGCCATATTTGTTTCCATTTTTTTGTTTTTATGCGCTGTTGATAAATTGTATGTAATTCCTTGTCTAACGCGAAATAAGGTGTTGGTTCTACTTTTTTAGAGAATAATGAATGTACTCCGTACGGTGCAAGAATTTGTATTTTTCCATTAGTAATTTTTGCTCCGATTGCAGTAGGAATTTCAGGGAAATGTGCAAGCCCATCCATTGAAGATGTGTAAGGTTTTGAATGATTTTTTATATGCATTCTTGCTTGATTTTTTACTGACCAAGGTTCGTCATGTATCATTTTAAGTAAATCACTTTCCAACTTCTTTTCCACATCTTCAGAAAAATTAGATGGATCAAAATAAATTACATCAATATCATTTAGGTGTGTTCTTTCAGAATAATTATGAACTACATCCCACACTTTATTCCGAATAAATCCTGCACAAACCCAGCAATCAGGCAGATTTAGTTTTTCCACTGCTTTCAATATTTTTAGCATCCAAACATCTTTCTGAATGATGTCTATTAATTCAGCTTCCCTTTTATTCATCTATACAGTCGCATCCCTTTCCTTATTCAACCTAAGTCATACTCTCTTATACATCGACCATTCATCAACAAATTGACCATCAATATTTAACGAATCGATTCGTTTTCCTTCTATTATAAATCCCATTTTTTCATATAGATTAATTGCGGCAGTATTGGTTACAATAACTGTCAATTCTAATCTAGTAAAATATTTTCCTTGGATCCATTCAAAAACTTCTTGGAATAATTTTGTTCCAATCCCCAATCCTCTTGATTGTTCTGAAACACCTATGACAATACGACCAATGTGTTGGGTTCTTTGCAAATCTTCGGCGATTATACCAATATAGCCACTCAGTTCACCATTCTTTTCTGCAATAAAAAAAGCAGAACGTGGATTATTTTTAAATGCCTTTATAATATTTCTTTGTTTTTCAACAGTAGTATTTCTCTCACCTGGGTTAAACAACATATTATTAGAATCATCAACTTCTCTTAATAACTTCAAAAAAGCCTCAGTATCTTGTTCTTCTACTACTCTAATTATCATTTTATATACCTTCTTTCACCCTATTTATAAGCCCTTTACTTTATCGCATCTAGACTATCGATATATATATTTATCAATAAAAATTCAATTTGATTACTCAACATTTCAGTCTAAATTTCAAACTGTTTTTTAATCATCAAAGCCACTTCATCTGCAGCTAAATTTGTATTGTTAATCTTCAAATAATTTTCTTGTGTGATTTCACCTTCAGTTGAATTCAACCTATATTCTTCTATACTGCTCAATAGGTCTGCTTCA
>DATMJF010000328.1:0-6886 GCA_035554455.1 Rummeliibacillus sp. | reverse complement strand
AGTTAGCTGAAACTTACTCAATTGTACTGTCAATTGAAAATGAAGGTATGACTGAAGCAGGAAGTCTTCAATATTTGAATCAAGCTCCTGAAGAATTACACGAAGCTTGTCGCATATTATTACATTATATTGAACGTACACAAATGCGCTCGTTATCACATATTCAACCATTTACATTCCATGAAGTAAAAAATTATTTGAATATCGATACAAATTCCAAACGAAATTTAGAACTAATCCATTCACTGCGCGGTGGTGATCAAAAAGGAACATTATTATGGCTTCTTGATGAAACAGCGACTGCCATGGGTGGGCGAAAATTAAAACAATGGCTTCATCAACCATTGGCAAGCAAAAAAGCAATTGAAAGACGATTAAGTATCGTTACAGATTTATTAGAAGATTATTTTGTTCGTGCAGAATTACAAGAACTATTGAAAAAGGTTTATGATTTAGAACGTTTAGCGGGTCGAGTTGCTTTCGGAAGCGTTGGAGGTCGTGATCTTGCTCAATTACGTGAATCTTTAAGACAAGTACCTGCAATTAAAGACCAACTAACAAATTCAGGTAAAGAATATTTAGTACCGCTTGGGCAAGCACTCGATTTATGTCAAGATGTAGAAAGCTATTTAAGTAAAGCTATTACAGACCATCCTCCGATTTCTATTAAAGAAGGGGATGTAATACGCGAAGAATTCAATGAAAAACTAGATGAGTTACGCTATGCATCTCGAAACGGAAAAGACTGGATTGCGCAATTAGAGCAAAAAGAGCGTGAAGTTACAGGTATTAAAAATTTAAAAATCGGCTATAACCGTGTATTTGGTTACTATATCGAAGTGACGAAATCGAATATTCAATCTGTAGACCTTACTCGTTATGAAAGAAAACAAACATTAGCAAATGCTGAACGATATATTACAGAAGAATTAAAAGAAAAAGAAGCCATCATTTTAAATGCTGAAGAAGAAAGTTTAGTACTTGAATATCAATTATTCACAGAAATTCGTGAGTACTTAAAACAATTTATTCCACGTCTTCAAGCATTGGCATCTGACATTAGTGAACTGGATGTCTTTACAAGCTTTGCTGTAGTAACAGAAAAGTATCACTTTATAAAACCAACATTCCATGAAGGACGTGCATTGAAAATTGTGAATGGACGTCATCCAGTTGTTGAAAAAATGATGAATAAACAACTGTACGTACCAAATGACTGTATTTTAGATACCGACCAAAATATGATGCTCATAACAGGTCCTAACATGTCGGGTAAAAGTACGTATATGCGTCAAGTTGCCTTAATTACAGTGATGGCGCAAATGGGTTGCTACGTTCCAGCTGATGAAGCTGAACTACCAATTACAGACCAAATTTTCACCCGTATTGGAGCGGCAGATGACTTAGCAGGTGGTCAAAGTACTTTTATGGTAGAAATGTTAGAATCCCAACATGCCATTACAAATGCTACTGCTAACAGCTTATTATTATTCGATGAAATTGGACGAGGAACATCTACCTATGATGGTATGGCATTGGCACAATCCATGATGGAATATATCCATAATAAAATTGGGGCAAACACACTATTCTCTACACACTATCACGAACTCACTACATTAGAAAACGAATTAGAGCGTCTTCAAAATGTTCATGTATCAGCTACTGAACAAGATGGCAAAGTTGTGTTCTTGCATAAAGTGAAGAATGGCCCAGCTGATAAGAGTTATGGTATTCATGTAGCAGAGTTAGCAGAATTACCGAAACCAATCATTGAACGTGCGCGTGTATTGCTTGCTGAATTTGAAGCAACAGATGTGGAACCAGAACTACGTCATAAAGAAGTAGCGGCGGCAGTTGTAACAGTAGAAGAAGTACCACAGCAAGAGATGTCAACCGTTCATGAAGAACCAACAACACAACTATCTCTCTTTGTAGAGGAAGAACCTGTTGTTAAAGAAGTAACAGTACCTGAATTATCAGATGCTGAAAAAGATGTACTTGAAAAATTAAAACATTTAAATGTATCCGGTACTACACCAATGGATGCATTGCAACTTGTTTATACATTGCAACAATCATTATTACAAAAATAGGGGGTGCCTAAAATGGGGCATATTCATATAATGGACGAATTTTTGTCCAATAAAATTGCAGCAGGTGAAGTGGTTGAACGCCCTTCTTCTGTAGTCAAAGAATTAGTTGAAAATGCCATTGATGCAGGCAGTACCTCAATTGAAGTGGTATTAGAAGAAGCCGGAATGACCTCTATTCAAGTTATTGATAATGGGAGTGGGATGGATGAAGATGATGCACTAGTATCATTTCAAAGACATGCTACAAGTAAAATTAATAATGAGCATGATTTATTTCGTATTCGAACACTGGGGTTCCGTGGGGAAGCATTAGCAAGTATCGCTTCTGTATCGAAAGTAGATTTAATAACTTCCAATGGTGAAGATGGCATTGAAGTGCATCTTGAAGGTGGTCATGTCATCGATAAAAAACCTGGCTCTCTTCGCAAAGGAACAGATATCAATGTTTCTCAGTTATTTTTCAACACACCAGCACGTTTAAAATATATGAAAACGATTCAAACAGAACTTGGTCATACGATTGATTTGATGAATCGATTAGCACTCTGCTATCCCAATATTGCATTTAAGTTAACACATCATGATCATGAATTATTGCAAACAAATGGGCGTGGTGATTTACGCCAAGTATTGGCGGCAATTTATGGCGTGACAAATGCCAAGAAAATGGTTCGTTTTGAAGGGGAATCGAAAGACTATAAAATATCAGGTTACGCAACAATTCCAGAAATCACACGAGCCTCCAAAAATTATATGTCGATCTTTGTGAATGGTCGTTGGGTACGTCATTATACAATTCAAAAAGCAATCATTGATGCTTATCATACATTTTTGCCAATCGGAAGATTCCCTATATCCGTGATCCATATAGAAGGAGATCCGTTTTTAACAGATGTCAATGTACATCCCGCAAAGCAGCAAATTCGTTTAAGTAAAGAAGCAGATTTAATGCAGTTAATTGAGGAAGCTCTTCATAAAGCAATTCGTAACTCGATGCAAGCGCCTGAAATTGCTCAGAAAAAGAAAAAACCAGCACCATCTTCAGAACAAATTAACTTTTGGAAAACGGTTAATTTCAATACAACGAATATGCCGCAATTCAATGAGAAACCGAAAACAGTGGAAAAAATGAAAGACTTGGATTTTTCACCAATGTTTAAAGAAGATGTAATTAATACAGAGCCAGCTAAAGGTTTCGCGGTAGAAGAAAGTTGGGAAGAGATTAAAGCGTCACAAGGATTAAATAATCTAGGCTCAAATCAAGTGGACATGTGGTCAGAAGTTGAAGTAGAGCAAGAAGAAATTGTTTCAGAAGAAACACCAAAAGATCCATTCCCTGAACTTGAAATTGTGGGGCAAATTCATGGGACGTATATTGTCGCTCAAAGTGAAGATGGTTTTTACTTAATCGACCAGCATGCAGCTCAAGAACGTATTAAATATGAATATTTTAAAGATAAGGTTGGAGAAGTAAATTCAGATGAGCGCCAATCGCTATTACTACCATTAACTTTCCATTATTCAGCTGATGAAGCATTAACATTACGTGAAAATACGAAAGCTTTAGAAGAAGTAGGGGTTTATCTTGAAGAATTTGGTCAAAACTCATTTGTAGTAAGAGAATATCCTACCTGGTTCCCAAAAGATTTTGAATCAGAAATTATTGAAGAATTAATCGAACAGGTTTTAAAAGAGCGTAGAACAGATGTAAAGAAATTACGCGAAGCAGCAGCCATTATGATGAGCTGTAAACGATCCATTAAAGCCAATCACTATTTGGATAAACCACAAATGGAGAGACTAATACAAGATTTGAAAACAAGAGTTAATCCCTTTACTTGTCCACATGGTAGACCTGTAATTGTACATTTTAGAACATATGAAATTGAGAAAATGTTTAAACGAGTAATGTAATGCATGAATGTCAGAGGAGGAGTCTTACGTGTTTTCAGCTGCAAAAAGAGATCAAATTATTGACATATTGAACAATTATTCATTCGATGTTTTAGTTGTAGGTGGAGGTATAACTGGTGCTGGGGTTGCGCTAGATGCTATATCTCGAGGATTGTCTGTAGCGTTAGTTGAAATGCAAGACTATGCTGCAGGAACGTCAAGTCGTTCCACAAAATTAGTGCATGGTGGTTTACGTTACTTAAAGCAATTGCAAGTCGATGTAGTAAAGGAAACGGGTAGAGAAAGAGAAATTGTCTATGAAAATGGCGTTCATATTACAACACCACAATGGATGTTATTGCCTTTCTATAAAGGAGGTACATTTGGACCTTTTACAACATCTCTTGGTTTGAAAATGTACGATCGTTTAGCTGGCGTTAGAAAATCAGAAAGACGTTCCATGCTAAAACCAAAAGAAACGTTAGCAAAAGAACCATTATTAAAACAAGATGGCCTTAAAGGTGGAGGCTATTATGTTGAATATCGTACAGATGATGCTCGTTTAACAATCGAAATAGTAAAAAAAGCAGTTGAGCTAGGAGCTGTATGTTTAAATTATGCGAAGGTAGAAGATTTTGTTTATGATGGCGAAAAATTAGTTGGTGCTAGAGTACATGACCAAATTTCTCAAAAAACATGGACATTACAAGCAAATACTGTTGTCAATGCTACGGGTCCGTGGGTTGATATAATACGTCAAAAAGATAAAATCGATAACAACAAGAAACTGAGATTAACAAAAGGTGTTCATATTGTTATTGATCAATCACGATTCCCATTACAACAATCGGTTTATTTTGATACTCCAGATGGTCGAATGGTATTCGCAATACCTCGTGATCAGAAAATATATGTAGGAACAACAGATACTTTTTATGATGATAATCCCATTAAACCTGTAGCTACAGATGATGATATAGATTATTTACTAGAAACAATTCATTATATGTTCCCAGAAGTTGATGTTTCTTTAAAAGACGTAGAATCATGTTGGGCAGGTGTACGACCTCTTATTTATGAAGAAGGAAAAGATCCATCTGAAATTTCTAGAAAAGATGAAGTATGGGAATCCACTACAGGTCTGTTGACGATTGCTGGCGGGAAGTTAACAGGTTATCGTAAAATGGCAGAAAAAATTGTCGATAAAATTGTTTCACGCAAACAATTTAAAAAAGCGGGTCCATGTATTACTGCCGAGTTATCCCTATCTGGAGCAAAGGGTATTAATTCACAAAACTTTGATGCATATGCACATTACAAAGCGCAAGAAGGTACGCGTTATGGTTTAACTTTTGATGAAGCCTATCACTTAGTACGTAGTTATGGTACAAATATTGATGATCTATTTCGTATTATTCACACCTTAGATGTGCAAGAAGGGGAACAACAATTACCTCTAGACTTACATGCACAGTTGATCTATGCAATGCAATATGAAATGGCTTATACACCGGTAGATTTCTTTGTTCGCCGTTCTTCTAGAATGTTCTTTAATATAAGTAGTGTAAAAAAATATAAACAATCAGTTACTAGAATAATGGGTAAATATTTACATTACTCACCTGGTGAAGAACAACAATATCGAAAAGAACTAGAAGAATTTCTATATGACGCATCACATTTTGCTAGCGAGGAATTCTATGTATAAAAAACAAATGACAGTTACTGCAATGGATTATCATCAACTAGCCGTTTCTGTGTATGAACCAAAAACACCAGCGAAGGGACATATACATATTCTTCATGGCATGGCAGAGCATCATGAACGTTATGTTCCGTTCGCTGAAATTTTAACAAATGCAGGATTTTTAGTTTCAATGCATGATCATCGTGGTCATGGTAGAACTGCAAAACTAAATCAAGCGACAAAAGGATTTTTTAGTGAACAAAATGGTTTTGAAAAAGTAGTTGAAGATGTCAAGATAGTGACAGATGCAGTGCGTCAAAATCGGAATCTACCACCTATGATTTTATTTGGTCATAGTATGGGCTCGTTTATTGCGAGAAGATACACAGAATTATATAGTGAGGAACTGGATAAAGCGATTTACTGTGGATCAGGAGCTGTCGGCGTAGAGCATTATGCTGGTGTTAATCTCGCAAAATATTTAGCAAAAGTAAGAGGAAAAGCTGAAGAAAGTAGTATTATGGATAAGCTTTCTTTTGGTAATTTCAATCATGAAATTCAAAACCCGGAAACGAAGTTTGATTGGTTATGTACAGATGCTAAAGAAGTAGAAAAATATATAGCAGATGAAGACTGTGGTTTTATCTCTTCAAATCAATTTTATGTAGATTTTTTGCAAGGTATTATTACATTGTCAAAACGACATGAAGTACGACGTATTCGCAATGATTTGCCTATACTACTTATTAGTGGCTCTGATGATCCGGTTGGTGGTTTTACAAAGGGGATATGGCGTGTAGCAAAGCAACTGCAAAAATGCGGTTTACATGATGTTACCGTACAACTTTTTGAAGGTATGCGACATGAAATTTTAAACGAAATCAATAAAGAGCAAGTGTTTCAAACGATATTACAATGGTTGGAGAAAAAAGAATGTTACAACAAAAATTAGATGTTATTGCAATAGTTGGTCCAACAGCTGTTGGTAAAACAGCACTAAGTATCGAACTAGCAAAGGCGATCGATGGTGAAATTATTAATGGGGATTCGATGCAAGTTTATAAAGAGTTAAATATCGGAACGGCGAAAATAACACCTGAAGAAATGGAAGGAATTCCACATCACTTACTAGATATAAAAGAACCTACTGAACCCTTTTCTGTTGCAGATTATCAAAAACTAGTCCGCGCCAAAATTGACGAAATTCGAG
>DATMJF010000327.1:0-10374 GCA_035554455.1 Rummeliibacillus sp. | reverse complement strand
AGAAGCAGATCCATTTGAAGGTCGTATTTCAAATGATTCACCTATTGCTAAAGGCTTAATGGGCAATAAAGTAGGAGATAAAGTGAAAATCATAACTCCTGGTGGAGATATGGATGTTCAAATTGTTTCAATAAAATAATTTTTAAATTCGTAAAAAACTCGCCTAATCTGGTGAGTTTTTTATTTGGTTCTATACTATTTGTTCCGGTTATTAAACATAATTTAGAAAAAACAGCAGAAAAGTCTAGGTGACTGTACCGACATGTTTGTCTAGATCACGTAGAGAAATGACTTTTGCTACAAATAACTTTTTTTATCACGAAGCTAGCAAAGCAATGCAGGAGCAATCACTAGAGCGAATCATACATTTGACATAGAACCATTGTTTAGAATATTTTTTGTTTGCTGTTCATATAGATGACATTAGTCGTGTATTTGACTAGAACTAGAAGGTGTTTCAGATTCTATGTTATGATTATATTAAAGTTGGAAAGGAGTACCTTACCAAACTTTAAATTTGTCACAATATATAGAGATGTGTAGGGGGGATACATATGGCTGAAGTTGGACGTCGATATAACCCAAAAGAAAAAAAGCCAAAAAACACAGGTAAACGAAAAATGGACAAAATTTTAAACCTGCTGATTGGAATTGTGGTCGTACTAGTCCTAATTGTTGCTGGTTTCATCGTTATTGGGGGTTCTAATGACAAAAAATCTGCAAACGATAAGAAAGTAGCAAACAATGTAAAACAAGACAACGAAGAGAAAGCTGATAACATAGTAGTGAAAGATTCAAAAGAAATAGAAAAAGAGAAAGCAGATCAGGCTGAAAAAGCAAAAGAAGAATCTGACACACAAAATCAAACTACTACTGAAGCAAATCAAGATACAACTAATAATAATGTTCAGAATAATACAGAAGACACTACAGGGACTGATAGTAATATTTCTTCTGATACTACGGCAAATGCTGATTACAACTATGAAGAAAGTAAAACAGCAACAATTGAATCATCCAATGACCAAAATATTATTAAAGTAATTACTGATTCAAATTGGAAACCAACTAAAACTGCTCAAAAAGCTGATAGTAGTTCACATGTATCAAGCTATGATAAGAATTCTGTAGACTGGAAAGAAAAAATCACAACAATTGCAACAACTACAGGACTTGATGAAAATGATATGATTATTTGGTATATAAAAAATGGTGGTAGCCCAGATACTTCAATTGGGATCGTTTCTTCTAAAGATAAAAAGAAGAATTACCGAGTTTATTTGAAATGGGTCGCAAACGAAGGATGGCAACCAACAAAATTAGAAATTCTAAAATCATATAAAGGATCATATTAATAGTCTAAGGCGGTTATCCAATTCTTGACGGATAGCCGTCTTTTGTTTTATCTTGAGAATAGTGTCACAAAAGAGAGGAAGAATTATATGAAAATTGCTGTCATTGGTGCAATGGAAGAAGAAGTAGAATTATTAAGAAATACACTTGAAAACACTTCAACTAAAACAATTGCTAATTGTGAATATACAGAAGGTACATATGCAGGTCATGATATCATTTTGTTAAAAAGTGGGATTGGTAAAGTGAATGCCGCAATGTCTACGACCATTTTACTGAATGAATACAAACCAGATGTTGTGATTAATACAGGATCTGCGGGTGGTTATGATGAAGATTTAGAAGTTGGTGCGATCGTTATTTCAGATGAAGTACGTCATCATGACGTAGATGTCACAATTTTTGGCTATGAAATAGGACAAGTACCACAAATGCCAGCAGCATTCAAATCATATGAAAAACTAATGAAACTTGCTGAAGAAGCGGTAACAGAAATTGGTGAACACCAATATGCAGTTGGTTTAATTACAACAGGAGATTCCTTTATGAATGATCCTGAACGAGTTGAAACAGTACGCGGCTACTTTCCAACAATGAAAGCTGTAGAAATGGAAGCAGCAGCTGTAGCACAAGTTTGTTATCAATTTGGTACACCATTTGTAGTTATTCGTGCATTATCTGATATTGCTGGAAAAGAATCGAATATTAGCTTTGATGAGTTTTTACCAGTTGCAGCAAAACATTCAACACAAATCGTATTAAAAGTAATTTCTAAATTATAATTATGTGGCTGTCATAATTTCGTCATACATTTGACAGCAGATGTTCAAAAAGGTCTCACTTCAATACATCTTTAGGGTGATATGATAAGAGTAGTTAAGGTACTTCACTCTAGGGATGTTGGGAGGGTCTAATATGACATTCATTATGGTAGCTGCTGTAACTATTACAGTAGTCTTAAGTCTTGTTATGGTATCTGAAGTTTCAACAAACTAAATAAAAAACGGATCTCGCCCTTTTAGTCGGTCAAATGTTCTTCTCGTCCAGCAGGTGATTACACCTCAAGAGGAAGACTATTTGGACTGAAAAGCTGCCGTGTAGAGCTAGATAGGTAGTTAAAGCGGAGGCGGCTTGTATTGCCGTTGTAGAAACATAAAAAAGAGTTGCCCACAGCTACATTGGGTAACTCCTTTTTTAATCCAGTTTTTTTCTTTTTTCTTCCTTCATAGTTTTTTTCTTTTGAAATGTTGATACAATTTAATAAGAGCTCTTTTCTCGATCCGACTTACATAACTTCTAGAGATATTCATTTCTTGTGCAATCTCTTTTTGTGTTTTAGAATCTTGCTGCCCAAGACCATAGCGTTGTTGAATGATGGACAATTCTCTTTCGTCCAGTAGATCTAAATGTTCATATAATCTTTGTTCCTCTTCACGTCGTTCAATTTGTTGCTCAGTTGAAGGATCATCACTTTGGAGGAAATCTGCAATTTCAAGGGGATTGCCATCCTTATCAGATCCAATTGTTTCATAGAGTGAAACATCTTTTTGTACTTTTTTCTGGCTTCTCAAATGCATTAATATTTCATTTTCGATACAACGAGCAGCATAAGTAGCTAACCTCGTTTTTTTCTGTGGTGTAAAACTGGCTACTGCTTTCATTAAACCAATTGTCCCAATGGAGATATAGTCATCTAATTGTTCATGTTTCGGATGGAATTTCTTGACAACGTGAGCTACTAACCGCATATTTCTTTCTATAAGCTCCAGTTTTGCCGATTCGTCGCCGTTTAAAAAACGCTCAAGACATTCTGCTTCTTCTTCCTTTGTAAAGGGCTGTGGAAATGATTGCCCTTTTAAATAGCCAAGAATGACAGGGAGCTCAACCCAAAGCTGTAGGATGGCTGTTAAAAGGGTACTGATTGTCGTCATCCTTTCGTGATCGTTAATAATACAACATATGACAAGAACTCCCTTTTTACAACAAAAAAATGACCTGCAAAAGCAGGTCACTTGAAAATATTTATCAAACTTTTTTCAATGAAAATGTACTAATCATAAGAATCGATAATAGCGGGAACAAAAACATATAAAATGCTGTTGAAACAATTGGGATAAAGAAGAAGGATACAGTTAAAATTGCACCAGCTGCAGTAATCGGTAAACCACAGAAGTATCCATTAGATTCTGTAATATTAAATCTCGCAAGTCTGAATGCTCCACAAGCGATGTATAACACAGTAACAATCATACCGATGGTACCATAATCATTTAATGTCATTTCATACATCAGTAACGCAGGAGCCACACCAAATGATATAATATCACTCATGGAATCTAATTGCTTTCCTAACTCTGACTCTTGATTAAATTTCCTTGCAATTTTACCATCATAACGATCTAAAAAAGCGGCAATGAAAATAAACAAGACAGCATTGTTATATGATTCATTTATGGTAGCCATAATAGATGCTCCACCGAATGAGATATTTCCGATTGTAATTAAGTTAGCTAAGTGTGATTTCATCTTTTTAATTGTGGTATCCACTTTATGAATAAGAAACAATGGACAGCACTCCTTTTTTGTTCAGTATTTTAACATTATACTGCTTTTTTGGTGTATCTGTAAAACTTTTTAAGAATGAGGTATAAAATTGATTAGAGAAAAACTTTATCGATCAATAGTCGAATTAACAAATGGTAGATGGTCATCCTTCCTGTTACAACATTTTACTACATCACGAATTAGTAAAAAAATAATTTCTTCTTACATTAACATATACGGTATTAAACTGGATGAGGTTTCAGAAAAACAAGAAACCTTTCAAAATCTTCATGAATTTTTTATCCGTCGATTAAGAGAAGATACACGTCTTATTGCAGAAGGGAAAAATGTATACACTAGCCCTGTTGATGCAAAAATTGAATCATTTGGAGATATTGAAAAAAATACAATTTTTTACGTGAAAGGAAAAGCCTATGATCTAAATGATTTACTAGGGAAAGAAGAAATTGTAAATCAATATCTAAATGGAAAATATATAGTTTTTTATTTAAGTCCTGCAGATTATCATCGGTTCCATAGTCCAATTGACGCTAAGGTAGTCAGACAATTTACTCTTGGCCGAAAATCATATCCGGTCAATAGCAAAGGGTTAACTTATGGTAACCAACCAATCTCAAAAAATTACCGACAAATTTCGGAATTGGTTACTGAAAATGGTTCACAGTGTGCATTTATTAAAGTAGGTGCGATGTTTGTTAATTCGATTCATATAACGAATACTTCAGATAATTGGAACAAAGGCGAAGAAGTTGGATTTTTTGGTTTTGGTTCAACCGTTGTTTTGTTGTTTAACGAAAACAGCGTACAATTTTTAGAGAATGTTGTGCAAGGCACGCATATCCAGGTGGGTCAAGCGTTCGCACATATGTTATAATTTATAAAGTTAGCTGTAGCACGTATGAAAAAAGAAGTACATTAAGAATAGGGGAAAAAATTTTGTATAAATTGATTATGCCAAAGGAATTTGCTCATTCAATTTTTGAAATAACGCCGGATAAGCTGAAGCAAATGGGCATTAAAGGGATTATTACAGATCTTGATAACACATTAATTGAATGGGACCGACCAGACGCAACAGAAGAGCTGACTGAATGGTTCAAAAAGATGCATGATGCTGGAATTCAAATTGTTATTTTGTCTAACAATAAAGAACCTCGTGTCAAAAAATTTGCTGATCCATTAGGAATTCCTTATATATTCAAAGCTCAAAAACCACTTGCAAGAGGTTTTAAAAGAGCGCTTGAACTACTCAATATGAAACGGGAAGAAGTCTTGATGTTAGGCGATCAAATGCTGACAGATATGATGGGTGCAAATCGAAGTAAATTACACACCATTTTAGTGAAGCCGGTTGCTCAATCAGATGGTTTTGTAACACGATTTAATCGTTTTATCGAACGACGTGTTTATAAATATTTAAGTAAAAAAGGTATTAAAACTTGGGAGGAAAAATAATGAACGAAATGCCACATTGTATCGGCTGTGGTACACAAATCCAAACAGAAGACAAAAATGCGCCAGGATATGCACCTGTATCTTCTTTAGAAAAGGAAGATATCATATGCCAACGTTGCTTCCGTTTGAAAAACTACAATGAACTTCAACCTGTGTCATTAACAGATGACGATTTCCTACGTATCTTAAACGGTCTAGGCAAACATAAAGGTTTGATTGTGAAAATTGTAGATATTTTCGATTTTAATGGTAGCTGGTTGCCAGGTTTACATCGTTTCGTGGGTAACAATCCTGTTCTACTAATCGCAAACAAAGCAGATTTGCTTCCTAAATCTGTAAAGAAACAAAAAGTGATCAATTGGTTAAAACGTGAAGCAAAAGAACTTGGACTTAAACCAATTGATGTATTACTTGTAAGTGCCCATAAAGGAAAAGGCATGCAAGAAGCGATGGAAGCAATCAATGAATACCGTAGAGGGCAGGATGTCTATGTTGTTGGATGTACAAATGTAGGGAAATCAACTTTTATCAACCGTATCATAAAACAAGCTACAGGTGCTGGTGATATTATTACAACATCCTACTTCCCAGGTACAACACTTGATATGATTGAGATTCCTTTAGATGATGGTCATGCAATTTATGATACGCCAGGAATTATTAATCACCATCAAATGGCACATTATTTGGATCCATCTGAATTGAAATTTATTATGCCTAAAAAAGAAATCAAGCCAAGAGTATTCCAACTAAATCCAGAACAAACATTATTTATCGGTGCTTTAGCTCGTTTTGATTTCATACAAGGAAAGAGATCAGCGTTTACAGTGCATATTGCAAATGAATTGAATATTCACCGCACAAAATTAGAAAACGCAGATGAACTATACGCAAATCATAAAGGCGAATTACTTGCTCCACCATCTGAAAAGTATATTGATCAACTACCAAAATTAGTACGTCATGAATTTTCGATTAAAGAAGCAAAAACAGATATCTTATTCTCAGGTCTTGGTTGGATTACTATTCAAGATCCAAATGTTGTAGTTGCAGCATATGCCCCAGAAGGCGTAGAAGTTCAAGTTCGTCCTTCATTAATTTAGGGGGAATTGTTTTGAGAAATTGGTACGCAGTTATTGGTGATCCAATCGAGCATTCGATGTCACCACTAATGCATAATGCTTGGATGGCAGAAGAAAATCGAAATGCTAGTTATATTCCAGTTCATGTTTTACCGGAGAACTTAGAACAGTCCGTAGCAGCTCTAAAAACACTTGGTTGTAGCGGTTGGAATATTACAATCCCACATAAAGAGAAAATCATTCCGTACTTAGATGAGCTCGATGAATCAGCTCGTAAAATGGGCGCAGTGAATACTGTGGTAAAACAACCAGATGGCACATATAAAGGTTACAATACAGACGGCTTAGGCTTCGTTCGTTCTCTGGAGGAAGAAGTTGGCAATGGTCATCGAAACAAACGTGTATTAGTTATTGGCGCAGGTGGAGCTGCTCGAGGAATTGCGTTTGCACTTGTTGCAACAGGCTATACACATATTACGATTGCCAATCGAACTGTTTCAAAGGCAAAAGTTATTTGTGATGAGCTAGGCATCGAAGCAAAAGCTATTTCATTGAATGAAGCTGCAGAGCAACTAGAACAATTTGAAATTCTCGTGCAAACGACGTCAGCGGGTTTGAATCATAGTGAATTTACATTGCCGTTTTCAATGAAACAATTATCGACCACTGCAATTGTTGCAGATATTGTGTATAATCCATTAATGACACCATTTTTAAAAGAAGCAAAGAAAAAAGGAGCGACTGTTGTCACAGGACTTGGCATGTTCATCCATCAAGGTGCACTTGCTTATAGTTACTGGACAGGGACGTATCCTAAAGCAGAAGTCGTAAGCGACTTATTGCTTGAGCAATTAGGAGGAAATTAATTACATGTTAACAGGTAAACAAAAACGTTTTTTACGTGCTGAGGCACATCATTTACAACCAATTTTCCAAGTTGGGAAGGGTGGGGTAAATGAAGCAATGCTTGTTCAGATTAAACAAGCATTAGAAGTACGTGAATTATTGAAAGTACGTATTTTAGACAACTGTGAAGTAGACAAACGCGAAGTAGCTGGACAATTAGCTGAGGGAACAAATTCAGAACTTGTTCAACTTATTGGATTAACAGTTGTTTTATATAAACAAGCATCAAAACGTGAACATCGCAAAATTGAATTACCAAAAGCGAAATAAGGATTTGATGAAATGAAAAAAGTAGGTCTTCTTGGCGGTACATTTAATCCTCCTCATATGGCACATCTCTTAATGGCAAATGAAGCATATGATGTTTTAGGATTAGATGAAGTACGTTTTATGCCGAATGCGGTACCTCCACATAAAGTAAAGCCTGAGGATGCCACAGCAAAAGACAGATTGCATATGACAGAACTAGCCATTCAGACTATACCTTATTTTAAAATAGAACCGTATGAAATTGAGCGCGGAGGAGTATCTTATTCATATGATACTTTAAGAGGATTATCTTCCCTTGAACCCGATACACAATTCTATTTTATCATTGGTGGCGATATGATTGATATGCTCGATGAATGGTACCATATTCAAGAACTAACTAAGTTAGTCCAATTTGTTGGTGTGCATCGACCAGGTACTGCAGGCGTAACAAAACTTCCAGTACAGCTAATAGAAGCACCGCTTATGGATTTATCTTCTACGATGATTCGCAATCGCTTAAAAGAAGGACGAACTGTGACATTTCTAGTGCCGACAGCCGTTGAAAAGTATATACGAGAGGAAGGTTTATATGGAACGCGATGAATTATTATTAGCGATGAAAGACCGTATGCCTGAAAAGCGTTATATCCATACAATTGGTGTGACGGATACAGCCATAATACTTGCAAAACGTTTTGGAGAGAATCCTAAAAAAGCAGAGGTAGCAGCTATTTTGCATGATTCATGTAAATATGCAGACCGTGAATGGATGAGACAAACCATTGTTGAACGACAAATGGATCCAACATTGCTTCAATATCATCATGAATTATGGCATGGTCCTGTAGGTGCTTATGTAGCTAAAACAGAATTTAATGTAACAGATGAAGATATGTTAAATGCGATACGTTACCATACAACAGGGCGAGTAGGTCAAAGTAATTTAGAGAAAATCGTCTATATTGCAGATATGATCGAACCTAATCGGAAATTTCCAGGTGTAGATGAACTTCGAAAAGCATCAGAAGAGTTAGATTTACACGATTTGATGATTAAATGTTTAGCACATTCTATATCATTTTTAATAAGTAAACATCAACCGGTATTCCCTGATTCGTTTGAATGCTATAACGATTTATTGTTGCAAAAGAAAGGACAAGTGAAAGAATGACAAATACATTATTAGATATCGCTTTTAAAGCAGCAGATGACAAACGTGCAGAAGATATTGTGGTATTAAATATGCAAGGAATCTCATTACTAGCAGATTACTTTTTAATTTGCCACGGTAATTCAGATCGTCAATCACAAGCAATCGCACGTGAAATTGCGGATGTAGCTCATAAAGCTGGCTATGAAGTAAAACGTATCGAAGGATTCGATTCAGCTCGCTGGATTCTAGTGGATTTAGGTGATGTAGTATGTCACGTTTTCCATAAAGATGAACGACAATACTATAATTTAGAACGTTTATGGGGCGATGCGCCTGAAAAATTCCTAGCAGTGGATGCTGAATGAGTAGCTACGGTAGATTTGCAGAAGTATATGACACATTAATGACTGATATCCCATATGATGACTATATTCATTGGATTGCAAAATATGCGCCAGCTACGGAATATAAAAAGCTATTAGATATCGGTTGTGGAACAGGTACAATGGCTGCTGAATTTGCTGCATTAGGATATGAAGTAAGTGGTGTTGACATATCTGAAGAGATGCTTACAATTGCAGCTGAACGATTTATGTTGCAAGGGATCGATGTACCTTTATTTTGTATGTCAATGGATGAACTAGAAGGGTTCGAAAATCTTGATGTTATAACGATTCCAATTGATTCGATCAATTATGTACAAGAACAAGAAGAGGTACAACAAACCTTATCTCGCGTTTATCAATCACTTAGACTAGGTGGACAATTGTTCTTTGATGTGCACTCATTATTTAAAATGGATGAAATCTTCATGGATTCTCCATTTACTTATGATGATGGCGAAATTACGTATTTATGGGTAACTGAAGCTGGCAAAGCACCTCATTCCGTACATCATGATATGGTGTTCTATGTACAACAAGACAATCGTTTGTTTGAACGATTTGAAGAATATCATTACCAAAGAACTTATGATGTACAAATATATGTGAACATGTTACAACAAGCAGGTTTTACTGATATTACGATTACAGCAGACTTTACTTCAAAAGCACCGACTGTAAAATCTGAAAGAATTTTCTTCCGTGCTATAAAATAGTCTTTTCAAATATTGGGAAATCATTTATATTGGAATTAGCTTCGTATAAATCGCCTTCTGATCAGAAAGGATGTGCGAGCTAATTCCTTCTTTTTTGAAGAAAAATGGCAAAAAGTATGGCATCCCCATTGCGATACTTATTTTATGTATTACCGTGTTTTATGTCTCCAATCAATCGTCCACACCCCCACAGGACGAGCTTTTCACTACAATCGAAAAAGAAAAACAACCTAATATGGAAGAACCAGAAACAAAAACTGAATCTGAGCAAAAGGGAACAACGGAACAAGGTGTCGTTGCAACAACTTCTATTATGGTAGATGTAAAGGGAGCGGTCAAAAACCCTGGCGTTTACCAGCTAGATGCAGATAGCCGTGTGATTGATGCGATTCTGCTTGCAGGAGGATATGCCAAGAATGCTCAATCCAGGCAGATTAATCATGCTCAAAAACTGCAAGATGAAATGGTCATCTATGTTCCACAAAAAGGCGAAAAAGTAGAAGAAGTTT
>DATMJF010000326.1:0-3526 GCA_035554455.1 Rummeliibacillus sp. | reverse complement strand
GACCAAGAAAAGGAAGATTTAATTCAGATGGTAGCGCCAATGTTTTTGCACCTAGTAATATTCCTTTAGCTTCAGCTGGTTCGTTTATATTATGGTTTGGTTGGTTTGCTTTTAATGCTGGAAGTACATTAGATGCTTCTAATACATCTCTAGCATCGATTGCGCTAAATACGATGCTTGCAGGAGCAAGTGGGGGTACAGCAGCCCTATTCATCACAATGAAAAAGTTCGGAAAAGTTGACCCGAGTATGACGATTAATGGCGTATTAGCTGGTTTAGTGGCGATTACAGCTGGATGTGATTATGTTTCCCAGTGGAGTGCGATTATTATTGGGGTGATCAGTGGATTCATCGTGATTTATGCTACTTTATTTGTTGATAATTTAAAAGTGGATGATCCAGTGGGAGCTGTAGCAGTTCATGGTTTCAATGGCGTGTTTGGAACAATTGCTGTGGGATTATTTGATACCTCACAAGGTCTATTTACAACAGGCAATTTTTCTCTTTTAAGTATTCAACTTTTAGGTGCTGTAGTCGTTATTGTGTGGGGAATTGTAGGTGGAGTCTTTATGGCGAAGGTATGTGAAAAGACAGTCGGCCTACGAGCAAGTGAACGTGAGGAAGAAGAGGGTTTGGATATGACCTATCACGGGATTCCTGCATACAACGAATTAGAACGATTCACAGATTTACCTACAAATTTATTTGATTTTGAAGAGTCCACAGGAGTCACAGTTTCTCCGGCAAATTATAAGAAAGTGCAAAAAGAAAGATATAATGAGTGAGTTCCATCTTTTCACATAATTTAGTTGTTACAACCATTTGATAAAGAAATCTATAAAGATATGTTTAAAAAATGATAATATAAATCATTCTTTAACTATAGCTAGATGATGTTCTTACACTCTTTTCCGCCGATCAATTTGAAACAACTATTATCACTGACCGTTGATGGATAAGCATCAACGGTTTTTTTATTATGTAAAACTAAGTATCGTATAGTGGCTAATTAATGACAAAAATGTGAATAAAATAAGTAAATCAAGAAAATGATTATATTATTTATATAATATTGTATTATTTGTAGGTATAATGTATTTGTTTAAGATGATTTTTGTGGAATAAATAGCCATTTCAAATTAATTAATTGTAATTAATTGGTATTTTCATATTACAAAGGTGAAAGGAGATAAACAAATAATATGGAAATTCTCGATTTTTTTAAAAAATACCGATTGAAACTAGTGTTTCTACTTATACTTCTTTCGATAGTCCTAATATTTGATAATCAATTTTATGGAATCTTTGGAGAAGAAAATTATGTTGCTATTCATTTAATGATGGAGATACTTATTATCGTTGCTTCATTTTCGATTGCTATTCAGGCATGGTTGATTGTTCCTTATATTTTATCAAATAGACGATTGTATATCGGAGCACTTTTTCTATCTTTAGGACTAACCGAAATCATTCATACGTTATCTTATAAAGGGATGCCATTTTTTATAGAAGACAGTTCACCATATTCAGCCACATGGTTTTATATCATTGGTCGTTTAACATTACCTATTGGTTTATTGATTATACACATATTGAAGCCCCAAAAAGTTAGTCCAGCCCAGCGTTGGAGTACATATGTTTTTGCTTTTTTATACGCTGTGATTTGGATGCTTTTGGTTTTCGATCCAAATCATTTACTTCCAGCGTTGGTCATTGATGGTGTAGGTACAACGGCATTAAAGAAGGGCTTGCAATATTTTGCTATTCTTTTGCAAGTTATATTGGTTGTTTATTTGTGGGGAAATAGGAACTCGAGTCCTACTGAAAAAGCCATGATGATGATGGGTTCGATCTATATGATTCTGGGCGATATAATGTTTACTACGTATATTAATGTATTCGATATTCGGAATTTTATCGGACATATATTCGAATTATTTAGCTATTACTATTTCTTAAAGGCTCTATATTATTCATCAGTGGAAGAACCTTTTAAATTGTTAGTAGAGACAAAAGCTAAATTGGAAATTTCTAAAGAATCACTTCATCACACAGCTTATCATGATGAATTGACAGGATTACCAAATTCACGGTTCTTAAATGAATTATTGACGACAGAACTTCAGAAAAAAGATACAAAAACAGCTATTTTGATGCTAAAGATAGATCGACTTAAGGTTATTTATGAATCCCTTGGTGCTACATTTACAGATACAATCATACAAGAAGTATCCATTCGATTACGGGATTCACTTCCAAGCGAAATATTTATCAGTAGATTAAGTGGTGGAGAATTTACAATCATCCTTCATGAAGTAAAAGAGCAAGAAGAAATAGTTAGATTTTGTAATCAAATTCATCAGATCATGGAAGTGCAATTTCAGATACAACATTTTCAGTTGAAAGTGAATTTAAATGTGGGTATTAGTATTTATCCAGATCATGGGAAAAGTGTTGTAGAACTTTTAAAACATGCCCAAATTGCAATGCGTAAAGCACAAAAAGTAGTGGAACGATACCTGTTTTATCAGCCGAAAATGGAACAACATCTTGAAGAGCGATTATTATTAGAACACGATTTGCATAATGCCCTTAAAAATGGAGAACTTTTTCTGGAATATCAACCTCAGGTTAATGTAAGAACAGGGGAAATTAATGCTGTAGAGGCTTTGGTTCGATGGGGACATCCAAAAAAAGGGATAATTTCTCCCGCTACTTTTATACCCATTGCAGAAGAAACAGGTCTAATTGTACCAATAGGAGAATGGGTATTGGAAACAGCTTGTAGACAAACGAAAAAATGGCATGATGAAGGAATGCATACTTTAGGCGTGGCAGTTAATCTATCTATTCGGCAATTTTTCCAACACAATTTAGTACAAATTGTAAAAGATATTTTGGTGAAAACGAATCTATCTCCCTCTTACTTAGAACTTGAAATAACGGAGAGTATGACGATGGATACGAACCATACAATAAAGACTTTGCAGGATTTAAAGCAATTAGGAGTAAAAATTGCAATCGATGACTTTGGTACAGGTTATTCTTCACTTTCTTATTTGAAAGATTTTCCAATGGACTGTTTGAAAATAGACAGAGCTTTTATTAATAATATTCAATCAAATGATCAAGGCGCTGTACTGATTTCTATGATTATTTCTTTGGCAAAACATCTTAACTTGAAAATCATAGCTGAGGGAGTTGAAAAAATCGACCAATTTGCATTTCTAGCTGAGTTGGATGTTGATTATATTCAGGGATACTTATGTGGTAAACCTATATGCCCCGAAGAATTATCAGCAAAATTTGAAGAACTCCAACAGCAGAATTATCGTTTTGTTTGTTTATAGAGAGTTGTTTTTAGTGGGAATTATTTATAATGAAATCAATTTCATAAATCCTTTTCTAGTTTTTTAAAAACACGAATATTTTTCTGAATATACAATTTGATAATTCGAATACTATTTTATTCATAGTATTTACATATTATGCCGCTGCAGATGGCGCTTTCCGCGGGCGAGCGGTG
>DATMJF010000325.1:0-4836 GCA_035554455.1 Rummeliibacillus sp. | reverse complement strand
AATAATACAGAAAGTACAGAAGTTATTACAGCCTTCTTGAATTTTCAAGGAAGCACGAGTACGGTCTGTGAAGTACGGTACATCTAATTCTTCATATACTCTATTTTTCATAATATTTTTTACTGCATTAATAGGTTGACGTTCTTGTTTATATTGTTCAATATATCCAAGCATTTTCATACGGTCTTGTGTACCAACAACAATATCAACACCAGGGATTGCCATTATTTCTGCAGGAGAAGTTTGGGCATAGCATCCTGTAACACAAATTACTGCATCTGGGTTTTGGCGAATCGCACGACGAATGACTTGACGACTTTTTTTGTCCCCTGTATTCGTAACAGTACATGTGTTAATCACATATACATCCGCTTGATGATCAAATTCTTTTCGTTCATAACCTTCATCTTTAAACAGTTGCCAAATAGCTTCTGTTTCATAGTGATTCACTTTACATCCAAGTGTGTGAAAAGCCACTGAAGACAAGGCTGCTCACCTCTTTCATTCAAATTCATAAGAAATAGCAGAAAGCACATAGAAAGGTGCAGTTTCCGCTCGTAATATTCTAGGTCCAAGTGATATACATTGACATCCTAATTGTTTTAGAGCTTGCGCTTCCCCTCGATCAATTCCGCCTTCTGGACCGAAGATGACAAGCATTGATTTATAATCATACACCTTTTTTAGCTGTTCAGCAAATCGCGTACGTACTTCTTGTTTGGCATCTTCTTCATCTGCTAGGAAGACAACATCATAGTTTTCCACTTCTTGTAAGAGCATTTTGAAACTAAGAGGTTCTTCAATTGTTGGTATATGTGTACGATGTGATTGTTCAGCAGCCTCTTTCGCAATTTTTTGCAATCGTTCTTGCTTCTTTTTGCTTTTTTTATAATCCCATTTCACAATCGAGCGTTCGGCTTCAAAAGGTATAAATGTGTACATTCCTAATTCTGTTGATTTTTGGACGATTAAATCTAATTTATCGCCTTTCGGTAAACCACATGCGATGGTTACATTGATAGGAAGTTCTGGAGATGGTAGAGTACGTTGTGTTTTTTGCACATGTACGCCTTCATCACTTAGTTTGACGATTTCGCAAATAGTCGCTTCCCCATTATGTACGACGATAATTTCATCGCCTGCACGCATACGCATGACTTTCGAAATATGGTGAGCATCATCCCCGCTGATGATGGCTAATTCATTGTCAAATGATTCATTGATAAAATAACGTTGCATGAGTACACTCCATTAGTTTTCGGCTTTACGAGAAATAATTGTAACCCAGTCTTCCATCATCATCACTTCATCAATAATAAAGCCAGCACTTCTAAGAGATGCTTTCACATCCTCTTTTTTTGCTTCGATAATTCCAGAAGTGATAAAATATCCGCCTGGTTTAACTACAGTATAAGCATCATCTGTAAAAGTCATAATAATTTCTGCTAAAATATTCGCTACGACTATATCAGCTGGTTCTTCTACAGTGTCTAAAAGGTTTCCTTGAACAATATTGATATGATCTTGGACTTTGTTAAGTTTTACATTTAGTTTTGCCGCTCGGACTGCTACTTCATCCAGATCAAGCGCATGAACATGTTTAGCTCCAAGCATTGCTGCACCAATTGCTAAGACACCTGAACCTGTACCAACATCAGTAACTATAGAATTTTTTGTCACATACTTTTCTAATGCTTGTAAACTCATTACCGTTGTTGGGTGTGTTCCTGTTCCAAAAGCCATTCCAGGATCTAATTCAATGATTAGTTCATCACTATCCACTGGTTCATAAATTTCCCATGTTGGAACGATCGTAAAACGATTAGAAATCTTCACTGGATGGTAGTATTTTTTCCATGCAGTTGCCCATTCTTCTTCGTTTACTTCACTAATAGATACTTCGTTGGCACCAATATTAATATCAAAATTAATAAGGTTAGTGATTGCAAGTTTAATTTCTTCTACTGTTTCTCCTAAAAAACTTGTGACAGGTAAATAGGCTTTTACTATTACACCATCTACTGGGAAATCTGTTGGATCTAATTCGTATAATTCACCAAATTGATTTTCACGAATCTTGAATAGATCTTCTGAATCTTCAATAACGACACCGCTTGCACCTGCCTCATGCAATATATTTGAGATAGGTTCTACAGCTTCGTTTGTTGTATGGATGGATAACTCCGACCATTTCACTTGCAATCACTCCTCTAATTATTCACCTTTAAATTTTTTCTTTAATTTATCTATTAATGAACTACCTTGTTCTTCAGGTATGTCTCCTGAAATATTAGCAAATTCTCTTAATAGTTCTTTTTGTTTTTCTGTTAATTTTTTTGGAGTTTTGATCTGGACGATGACATGTTGGTCACCATTTCCATAACCATGAACGTTTTTAACCCCTTTACCTTTCATGCGGAAACGATCGCCTGATTGAGTACCTGCTGGAATTTTCATTTTTACTTTTCCATGAATTGTCGGAACTTCAATTTCATCACCTAATGCAGCTTGAGGGAATGTGATCGGTAATTCTAAATAGATATCATCTCCATCACGTTCAAATCGATCATCCGCACGAACTTTGAAGACGATATATAAGTCACCTGCTGGACCACCGTTTACACCAGCTTCACCTTGACCACTTAAGCGTAATTGTTGACCATCATCCACACCTGCTGGGATATTGACTTTGATTTTTTTACGTTTTTTAACTGTGCCTGCACCGTGACATGTTGAACATTTATCTTTAATAATTTGCCCTGTACCTTGACAGTGGTTACATGTGCGACGGTTAACCATTTGACCAAATGGTGTATTGACCGTTTCAGAAATTTGACCAGAACCGTTACAGTGAGTACATGATTCTTTAGATGTTCCTGGTTTTGCACCTGATCCATGGCAAGAATCACATGTTTCTTCACGAGGAATTTCAATTTCTTTTTCTTTACCGAACACAGCTTCTTCAAAGCTGATTGTCATACGATATTGAAGGTCATCACCTTTGCGTGGGGCATTTGGATCTCTACGAGTTCTGCCGCCACCAAAGAATGAACTAAAGATATCTTCGAATCCACCAAAGCCCTCAGCACCACCGAATCCACCAAAACCTTGGTTTGGATCTTGGTGACCGAATTGATCATAACGAGCACGTTTTTGATCGTCACTTAATACTTCATACGCTTCAGCTAGTTCTTTGAATTTTTCTTCTGCTCCTGGTTCCTTGTTTAAATCAGGATGGTATTGTTTTGATAATTTACGATATGCTTTTTTAATCTCGTCTTTAGACGCAGTTTTTTGAACGCCTAAAACTTCGTAGTAATCGCGTTTTTCCATCTTTCACACTCCGCTCTTTTCACATAATTATTATTGTACCATGTATCGATAAAATGGCAAAAGCAATCTAACTAGTTTCGGCTATTGAACAAGCCGTCTCCGCTTTTATTCTTATCCAGCTGCGACGGCTAGCCCCTCGAGGTCGAATAACCTTAAATTAAAAAAACCAAAGCCCGAGAGCGGTCTTTGGCTTTTTCATATTGCTTTTATAAACGATGATTATTTATCGTTAACTTCTGTGAAGTCTGCGTCAACAACGCCATCGTCTTTTTTATCTGTAGCTTGACCTTCAGCACCAGCTTGAGCTTGTTGTGCTTCAGCAGCTTTTTGATATACTTTCATCACTAATGGTTGAAGAATTCCTTCTAATTTTTCTTTAGCTGATTTAATTCCTTCGATTTCACCAGCATCAAGAGCTTTTTGTAATTCTTCTTTTGCTTCAGTTACTGATTTCTTTTCATCTTCAGTAATTTGATCGCCAAGGTCAGTGATAGTTTTGTCTACTTGGAATACTAATTGATCTGCTTCGTTTTTAAGATCAACTTCTTCTTTACGTTTTTTATCAGCTTCTGCATTTGCTTCTGCTTCTTTTACCATACGATCGATATCTTCTTCAGATAAACCTGAATCAGATTGGATTGTAATGTTTTGTTCTTTTTGAGTACCTAGGTCTTTTGCTTTTACGTTAACGATACCATTCTTATCAATATCGAATGTTACTTCGATTTGAGGGATACCACGTGGTGCAGCAGGGATATCTGTTAATTGGAAACGACCTAAAGTTTTGTTGTCTGCAGCCATTGAACGTTCACCTTGTAATACGTGAATGTCTACAGCAGGTTGGTTGTCTGCAGCTGTTGAGAATACTTGTGATTTAGATGTTGGGATTGTAGTGTTACGATCGATTAATTTTGTGAACACACCACCCATTGTTTCAATACCAAGTGATAATGGAGTTACGTCAAGAAGTACTATGTCTTTAACATCACCAGTAAGTACGCCACCTTGTACAGCAGCACCCATTGCTACTACTTCATCAGGGTTAACACCTTTATGAGGTTCTTTACCAGTTGCTTTTTTAACAGCTTCTTGTACAGCTGGAATACGAATAGAACCACCTACAAGAATTACTTGGTCAATATCTGAAGCAGATAAACCAGCATCAGATAATGCTTGACGAGTTGGTACCATTGTACGTTCAACTAAGTCAGAAGTAATTTCGTTAAATTTAGCACGAGTAAGTGATACTTCTAAGTGTAAAGGACCAGCTTCACCAGCAGTGATGAATGGTAATGAAATTTGAGTAGTTGTAACACCTGATAATTCTTTTTTCGCTTTTTCAGCAGCGTCTTTTAAACGTTGTAATGCCATTTTATCTTGTGCTAAATCAATGCCATTTTCTTTTTTGAATTCTGCTACTAAGTAGTCAATGATTTTTTGGTCAAAGTCATCGCCACCAAGACGGTTATCACCAGCAGTTGCTAATACTTCGAATACGCCATC
>DATMJF010000324.1:0-3019 GCA_035554455.1 Rummeliibacillus sp. | reverse complement strand
ACCTTGTTGATAATCCCAACGTAAAATGATTTGAGAAATTGATTTATCATATCGATTAGCAATGGCTTGTAGTGTTTCGTTATCAAACAGCCCACCTTGCATCAATGGTCCCCATGCTTCTAACTGAATCCCATGTTCCTGAGCATAGGCACTTAAGGCACGTTGTTGTAATTTTGGATGAAGCTCGACTTGATTAATAGCAGGTGTTATCTTTGCAAACGTATTTAATTGTTCAAGGTGTTCTATTTCAAAGTTACATACACCAATGGCTTTAATTTTGCCTCCTGTATATAATGCTTCCATCGCTTTCCATGGTTGCTCAAATTGAGAATGACCTGGCCAATGAATTAAATACAAATCTAAATAATCAAGTTGTAACTTTTGTAGGCTTTTTTCAAAGGCTACTAATGTATCATCGAATGAAAGGCTATTGTTCCATACTTTTGATGTAATAAATAACTCTTCACGTGTCACGATTCCCTCTTGAAGCGCACGTTGAATACCTGCACCAACGCCAGCTTCATTGCCATAAATCGCTGCTGTATCAATGCTATAATAACCATTTTTTATAGCCGTATAGACCATTTCTGCTGTTTGTTCATCTGGTACTTGGAAAACACCAAGTCCAAGTCTTGGCATCTCCACTCCGTTGTTTAATGTTGTAGTTTGCTTTAATTGCTTATTCATATGAATTCCTCCAATTCGTTTATCTGCATTCAGTATGGAGGAAAAAACAGAGCAAAAAAAGTACGCACTTTTTTGTAACATAGGCACTTTTTTGTTTTAATTTGCGTGAGCACTCGGTTTGTGACAGCAACTTTTTTCACATTTCCCTCATTAAAATTTATTTAATAAAAGTTTTGATCTCCAGCTACTCTCTTACCGTGCAGTACAGTTAAAAATTTTATTTAATTCAAGTTTTTCTACATCTTTGATTATTAGATTAAGTTTGGTTTAACCCTGTTTAGGATGTATAAACACTCCCCCTTCTTGCCTGTTAGCAAACAGAAGAACGGTAGTAATTAACATACATTAGAATTAATTTCATAATGCAAAATTCATATAAAATATACGAACATTTAATGATATCCAATTTTGTTCATTGTGTAGCGAAAGACGGCGACTCCTACGGGAATAGCTTGAGCTGAAAGCCCCGCAGGAACGTAGTGACGAGGAGATTGAAGCAAAGCCCGTGGAAAGCGCCGTCTGTAGCGGAACATCCAAATCTGAATAGTGAAAAGTTAATGTGTTGAAATGTTCATATTTAAAAACCGAAACAGACTTATGAAATTGATACATTAAAATAAAAATACTTCTTTTTTTTAAGTAATATCGCTATTATTGTGTAACAGAGGTACTTTAAAGGAGCATGATCAATGACAACTATATTAATCGTAGACGATGATATTCATATTTTAGAATTAGTTGCAACGCATTTACGTGAGGAGGGGTATTCTGTTGAACAAGCAAAAGATGGTACGATGGCCTTACAGATACTTAAAAAGCAAGCCTGTGATTTAGCTATTGTTGATGTCATGATGCCATTTATGGATGGATTTTCGCTTACAAAAGAAATTCGTAAAAACTATGATATACCCATCATTTTATTAACGGCAAAAAGCCAAATATCTGATAAGAAACAAGGTTATGAGGCTGGTACAGATGATTATCTGGTTAAACCATTTGAACCTGAGGAGCTAATATTCAGGGTTCAAGCTTTACTCCGCCGCTATGATGTTGTAGAAGATGATAATGTATTAAAAGCTGGCAACATTATTATTCAGAAGGATCGTTATGAGGTCCAAGTAGAGGATCGTTCACTATTCCTACCACCAAAGGAATTCGAGTTATTATGCTTCTTAATGGCACATCAAAAACAGACATTTAGCCGAGAACAACTCATTGAGCAAGTATGGGGAATGGATTTTGTTGGAGATGATCGCACAGTCGATGTTCATATCAAACGATTACGTGAGCATTTTAAAGGTATTGCCGAACATGTACATATTAAAACAATACGTGGTGTCGGCTATATGTTGGAGGAATTTTGATGAAATCTCTTTATTCAAAATTTGTTGTTATCTCAATTTGTATCATGTTTCTTAGTGGTGTTATTTCTTTTCTGATTTCAAATACGTATTATCAACAAAAGTTAAAACCTTATAACGATGAGAAAAATACGAAAATTGCTCTTGATATTGCAAATTTCACCGATTCACATCCAGATGTTAACCTTAAAGATTATTTAAACAACATAGCATCCGTTGGCTATCAACTCTATTTGGTCGATAACTCTGGTAATGAGCAATTCTTTGGATCCGATTATCGAGTGAAGGATTTGCCCAAAAATTCGATTTCGTATGTATTACAGGGACATATCTACCACGGGATTTTGAATTTCCCACAAGAAACTTTTGTTACAGGCTTTTTTGCCAACGAATTACGAAATACAATTGGGGTTCCACTAAAACACAATGGACATGAATACGCTCTGTTTTTACGACCAGATATTAAGCTTTTATTTAATGAAATGCATATCCTATTCGGTATTCTTTTCGCGTTAACCTTTGTATTAATCATAGTGTTTATCTTGATCAGTACCAAATATTTAGTGAAGCCAATTACGCATTTAACAAATGCAACTCATAATCTTGCAGCTGGAAACTTTAATGTACAGCTTGATATCGATCGAAAAGATGAAATCGGTAAGCTTGCTAACAGCTTCTCCAATATGGCACAGCAACTTGAACAAACCGAAGATATAAGGAAAGAGTTTATCTCAAACGTCTCACATGATATTCAATCACCATTATCAAATATTAAAGGCTACACAAATCTATTGGAAAAAGAAAATTTAAGTTCTTCACAAAAAGCCCAGTACATTAATGTGATTAATGGTGAAATTAATCGTTTATCATCGCTAACACAGCAACTATTATTATTAACTTCATTGGATCAAACAAATAATCTAGTCAAACCTGAACACATTGAATTATCACGTATGATCAAAGAATTAGTT
>DATMJF010000323.1:0-2249 GCA_035554455.1 Rummeliibacillus sp. | reverse complement strand
TTTACGGTATTTTAGATCCACGTATCAAATTGCATAAAAAAGCAGGTGATGCATCATGACGAATGTGCACGATATTGAAGTAAAAGACGAGTGGTTTAAACCAAAGGGAAAAGATATAGAAAAAGCAGAGAATGTTGTCCGCCCATCACTTTCATATTGGGCAGATGCTTGGAGACGTTTAAAGAAGAATAAATTAGCAATGTTTGGATTATTCTTTTTAATTTTCTTAGGACTAGCCGCTATTTTTGTACCAATGTTTTCTCCACATTCAGTAACAACTACTAATTTTCGAAATCAAAACAAAGCGCCGTCAATGAATAATTGGTTTGGTACAGATGAGTTGGGGCGAGATGTATTTACGAGAACATGGTATGGGGCTCGAATATCTTTATTTGTTGGGTTAATGGCGGCTATTATTGATGTCACGATTGGCATTATTTATGGAGGAATCAGTGGTTATAAAGGCGGCAAGGTAGACTTATTTATGATGCGTATCATTGAGATTTTATATGGTTTACCACACTTATTAGTCGTGATCTTACTATTGGTAGTCATGGAACCAAGTTTAACAACGATAATTGTCGCATTAACAATTACTGGTTGGGTTGGTATGGCACGAATTGTACGTGGTCAAGTTTTACAAATTAAAAATTATGAGTTTGTAACGGCTTCTAAATCATTTGGCGCTAAAACATTCAGAATTATTAGAAAAAACTTACTACCAAATACAATGGGGCCTATTATTGTTCAAATGACATTAACAGTACCTAGTGCAATCTTCGCAGAAGCATTCTTAAGTTTTTTAGGTTTAGGAATTCAAGCACCATTTGCTAGTTGGGGTGTAATGGCGAATGATGCATTGCCAGTTATTTTATCAGGTTACTGGTGGAGATTATTCTTCCCAGCATTATTTATAGCGATTACGATGTTTGCATTTAATGTTTTAGGTGATGGGTTACAAGATGCATTGGATCCAAAACTTAGGGGGTGAGAGGGATGACAAGTAAAACACAACAAAGTGATAAACAGCTTCAAAATCTCTCCGCAGCAGTTGGAAAGAAGATTCTAGAGGTGCAAGATTTACACGTAACTTTTAAGACATATGGTGGAGAAGTTCATGCTGTTCGTGGCGTAACTTTTGATCTGCATGAAGGAGAAACGCTCGCTATAGTAGGAGAATCTGGTTGTGGGAAAAGTGTAACATCTAATGCCATTATGGGGTTGATCCCTCAGCCTCCGGGCAAAATATCGAATGGCAAAGTATTTTTTAAAGGTAAAGATTTAGCAAAATTAGATAAAAAGGCATTACGGAATATCCAAGGGGTAGATATTTCAATGATTTTCCAAGATCCTATGACGGCACTGAATCCAACTTTAACAATTGGGGAGCAGCTGACAGATGGTCTTAGAACTCATAAATCGATTAGTAAAGATGAAGCCAATATAAAGGCGATCGAAATATTAAATTTAGTAGGTATTTCAAATCCCAAAGAGCGCCTAAAACAATATCCTCACCAATTTTCAGGTGGGATGAGACAACGAATTGTTATTGCAATTGCACTGATTTGCGAACCGACATTATTAATCGCAGATGAGCCAACAACTGCTCTAGATGTAACAATTCAAGCCCAGATTCTCGAACTATTTGAAGAAATTCAACAAAAAACCGGTGTCTCTATAATTTTAATCACACATGATCTAGGTGTTGTGGCGAAAATCGCAGATCGTATTGCTGTTATGTATGCAGGTAAAATTATCGAAATTGGTACGAAACGCGAAATCTTTTATCAGCCGACACATCCATATACAAAGGGCTTATTAAATTCAGTTCCGAGATTAGATTTACTGGAAGAGGAACTAGAACCAATAGAAGGAACCCCTCCAGACTTATTTGCACCACCAAAAGGGTGTGCCTTTGTAGCACGTTGCCCATTTGCAATGGAAGTATGTGATCATGTACAACCTGAGACAACTTATCTTTCTACAAGTCACTATACAGATTGTTGGTTACAAGATTCACGAGCAAAGGGATTATTTAATTTATAGCGAGTGTTTAGATACTCTATAAAAAATTAAGCCTTCGGTACTTGTCACAGATTTTGAAAGGGGTGAATTGTTCAAGTTCAAAATGCAAAATCTGTACACAATTACGCCGAGGCGAATTTGATCGAGTAGGTGATTTGCACTTAGTGCTTCACATAAATATAAAAAGGGGAAAGAGGGGAAATGTATGAAGAAAAAATGGCTTC
>DATMJF010000322.1:0-2193 GCA_035554455.1 Rummeliibacillus sp. | reverse complement strand
GAAGAAAAATACTTTTTTTGCAAATTTATCCCCTTTAAGGAACTCGATATTCGAAGAAATATTATAAATAAAAGCAAAAGAAGCAAGTATAGATAAAATAAGTTGCCATTTTAATGATTTAATCATAGTACTTCCTCCATGATATATATTTAGTAACCTAATTTAAAATTAATATGTGTTGTAAATAAAACACTTAAAAATTAAATATCCTAGCTAATTATTTACGAATTTTCTCCATTAGGATGTGTTCCGACGTTATTATTTTACTTTCTATAATTAGACCAATAAGCCCTTTCTCTGTTTTTGTTTCATGCCATTCATCTTGTGTCCAAAAAACGGCTTCACCTGGTTGTAAAGAATAAAACTTCTCCGTATAACTTCGAACAAGCCCCACGCCTTGAATGATTAGTAACAATTGAGGAGTTACAGCTTGATGATAACCAATTACACCATTTTCATTTAACTGAATTAAGCCAATTTTAGCTTCTTCATCAATCATCATAATCTGCTTCATATAAAAATTTGAATTAAATGCTGTAATATGATGACCACTTTCGGTTATAAATTTATAAAATTCCACGTGCTACCCCCTCCATTAAACGTAGTTTTAACCTTTCCACAATCCATCCAAATAGAAATACCTATTATATTATACACAAAATGGAAGTACATACATATATAATGTTATAGTTAATTATTGTAATAAAGAAACCCTCTAATTTGATAACTTGAGTATCTTCAGCAGCTAAAGAAAATACCGGATTAGTAAATAAAGTTATTCCTAAAGCTAAACAAGATGCAAAAGGAAACATATGTATTTTTTCAAAAAAACTACCTCCTATAATTTTATGAATATATTTTTACATCAATTACATAAAAGTAAACGTTTTATTTCAAAAATCAAAATTCCCCTAAAAAAAATAAAAAGAATTTATTTTGAAAAAATCAAAATAAATTCTTTTTAAAATGTTAGACTATTTTATTCCCTGTTATTAACACAATAAATCATTCGTTGTTTTTTGCTTTCTTCGCTGAATTAAGTAAATCATACATATCACAATTCCTGACATTCCTGTTCCGATTGGATACATAAATGGGAAGAAAATTGAAGGGTAAAACGTTAAGATATCAGAATAATACCCCATCATCATAAGATCTGTTCCTGAAGCATCAATTAATCGCACTGCAAGCGGATTTTCTCCCCGTAATTTATACGAAATGTGTTCTTCAGTTGTCTTACCATTTTTTTCAATCCAAATAATCTTCCATAGTCGATCTTCCATTGGTGTATCGTCATCCGTGAGTCGTTGGACAATAGCAATCTGTTTATTGACTGTTAAAATATCTAACCACGAAAAATAGCGACTCCCTCGTTCTCGATTTGATAACCAAATTTCATTCGCTGGTGTTACTTCTTTCCCCTCCAACAATAGATGGATCTTTACAATTTCGCCAGCTTCCACACCTTCTTCCTTATCCCATGGTGTTAGACTTCCTTTTTTTCCAGTAGGTTCTTCTATGATTTTAATATTTAATCCGTTTACTTCGATATTTTGTGCATCAATAATTGTTGAAAACCCTTGATCATCTTTATACGCATGTTTGATTGAATACTGACTATCAATTATCCACTTCGTCAATACCTCACGTACCATATAAAATAACGGTAGTGCAGAGACAACAAATAAAATTAAACCAATAATAAAAATACTTCTACGTTTCATGTCATCTCCTCTAATAATCTTATTATTTTCGAATTCTATTCACCATTATCATGTTCTTTTAGTTCGTCTATGTATTTAACAGATTAGCTTACTGTTTCACTCAACATTTCAGCGTTTTACTAGCTCGCTGCAATGTACTTACCCAAATTATGTCAATTAAAAATTCCGCTTTTACACGTTTGGCCATTTTCCCCACTTGTTCTAACCCTTTTAAGGTTAATGGGTAATCTGCTCTTCCTCCATGAATATTTAAAAGGTCCGCTTCTGACTCACCATGCCTAATCCTAATTAATTAAATTTTCAACTTTCCGTCGCCTGTCTAAATTAACTTTTTCGAAATGAACAAATTGCTAATTTACCTGGTTTTTATGTAAGCAATTTTATGTTGAAGTAATAGTTCGACACCCATTGGATAGTAAGGCATAAGTTGATTAGCTGTTGAAATAACTACCTATTTCAAATCATGAAT
>DATMJF010000321.1:0-2036 GCA_035554455.1 Rummeliibacillus sp. | reverse complement strand
GTTTCTTTTCATCGCCAAATAGTATATTAAAATCTTCTTCAGATAAATGACAGTGACGTGCTGATACGCCAATCGGTACTTCTAGTACTGCATCTTGAGTTTCTTTTCTCAATTCATTGATCACCTCATTGACTATCTCTAGTTGCATTTTAGAATCCATATATTCCGTTCACCCCATATCATTCACTTTATTTTGGTAAAATGGCGTTTAACTCTGCATGTGGTCTTGGTATAACATGGACAGACAAAAGTTCTCCTACTCTTTGTGCTGCTGCACTTCCTGCTTCTGTAGCCGCTTTAACTGCGCCAACATCACCTGTAACTAAAATTGTCACGATTCCCCCACCCACATGAACTTTACCTACAATATTGACATTTGCTGCTTTAACCATTGCATCCGCTGCCTCAATTGAACCAACTAATCCTCTAGTTTCGATCATTCCCAAAGCTCCATTAATTTCTCTTGACATTATTTATTCCTCCTAATATTAAAATTTTTTAGTATTTACTAAATTTCACATAATCGATGATATTTTGCTTTTCTTCATTACTAGTTAAAAAAGGCTGTAGTAAATCATGATTCATCCAATTGTGTATTTCTGCGGCTGATAATGGTGTATCGAAATTATTCTTATTTGGATTAGTGGTATTTTTCACGTTAAAGTCTAAGTCATTTTGAAGCCAATCCTCTATTTCAACATCCGTCAATGCTTGAATAGATTTTTGATTTTCTAATTTATCAATAACCATCCTCGTAATCTTTTCAATTAATGCTGGATCCATATTTACACCTCTCCATCAATTATTTTGCGAATAACATCGACATCATAGTGATCAATAATGACATCTGCATCTGGCAAATAGCTCTTGTCTACTTCATCATTCGGTAGTATGCCTATACTTAGTGCCATACCTGCATTTTTTCCAAGTTGCATGTCGCCATTTGAATCGCCAATCATAATGGTCTTTTCTAACTGAAAACACCATTTTTCACTAGCTAAGTAGGCAATATCAGGGAAAGGCTTTCCTTGATCTACTAAATCACTTCCTAATATAAAACTGAAATACTTATTTAAACCAACTGCATGTAGATGTTTTTTTGCCTTTTCAGTATCATCTGCTGTTAGCACACCTAATTGAATACCACGATTCCGTAAAAACTCTAATGTTTCTCGAACCCCAGCGATTGGTTGAATAAGTTCTGATTGATTTTGTAATTGATTGGCATATTGTATTGCCTTGGATGAAATAACGATGGCATCATTCCATGGAACGTCCATTTCGTACAATTGCCAAGCTGTTATTATTTCTGCTTCCTTTATACTTCCTATTGCTAAAGGGCTTTTTGGATCAATTCGTTTTCCATCTTCTGAAACACCAATAGCCGTTAGAAAGTCTATACAGGATAAAAACGGAAAACTAAGATAGCTCGAAATATAGGTGTGAAGATCTTTTGCCCATTTAATCCACAATGCTGTGCACTCGATCAGTGTCCCGTCTTTATCAAAACAAACACATTCTATATTCGTTCGTGACATCTATAGTTTTCCTCCAATTTTATATGTTCATAGATTTCTTCACTATTTAAGATCAGCTAAACTCTGTATTCTCAACCAATACTTCTTCTTTTTTTTCAACTTTTTCTTCAATTGAAAATTGTTCTTCTGGCGCATGGATATTGATGCGATGCCGTGCCCAAAAATAGTAATAGATACTCGCCAAAGAAAAAATTGCAATGCAAATTAAGAAAAATGTAAAGTTGGCAAAGAAGCTTGCAAATATTGCAATGATAGCAAGTACTAATGAAACAATAGGTGTTAATGGATAGAGCGGTGTTTTAAAACTACGAGGTAAATTTGGTTCCTTTTTCCGTAATATAATGACAGATAAATTCATCGTAATATATGAAATCAAAGCACCAAAAGTTGAGATTAATATCAAATCATCTGGATTAAAGAGTACGACTAATACTAATCCTAAAATTCCAGGTAAAATAATTGCTAAATATGGAGTTCTACGAGTTTTGTGTAATTTTG
>DATMJF010000320.1:0-10587 GCA_035554455.1 Rummeliibacillus sp. | reverse complement strand
GATGTTAATTTAGTGATAATCATTCTGAAAAAGAAAAATTGAAAATTTACAATAAAAATCTTGTATAGCTATCTTTGTTGATGTGGAAATAGCGAAGACTCCTGCGGGAAAGCGAGACAGGTGAGACCCCGCATGGCGATTAAGGAACGGAGTCTAAGAACGCCACGTCCTGTGGCAACGACTCCGTGACCAACATCCTGTTGCCCCGAGGAGGCTCAACGCTCGCTTAGCACGAAAGCGAAGCTAATTCCACATCATGCAGAAAACAGATTAATACTATTAATATTTGTATTTAAACACTGTTTCAGTACCCAAAATGACAAGTAGATTGAAGCACCCCCGCAGAAAGCGCTTGTCTGTAGCGGAACAACCAAATCTAAACATTGAAAGGTACTGTGTTGAAATGCTCGTATTTAATAACCCAAAATGGATTTATGAAATTGATTCGAATAGGAAATATTAACTTTCTTTATCATGATTTTTTTACCAACATCTTATAGCCCTGATGCTTGAGGGTAAGTTTTTGTTTTTTTCAGAAAAAACTTTTTAAATTTTTTATGAACAAAATTCCATTATAATAAAATTATATTTTTATGAAGAATCGAAATGCAATTTATGACAAATAACTGCGGACAAAGGGATATTAGTTGGGAGAGTAAATATGCGCAATATAATTACTATCATAATTGGTTCTGTTTTAATTGGGTTTGCTTTTAATTTTTTTCTAATACCGCATAAAATTCTAAGCGGTGGATTAAGTGGTATTGCAATAATACTTGGTATTGTCACTCCTTTAAATACAGGTTTGATAAACTTCTTATTAAACCTACCATTACTTATAATAGGATTATTAAAATTAGGAAAACGATTTATTGGTTACACGATTTTGTCAGTCGTTGTACTTTCAGTTAGTCTATATGTAATTCCTGTTTACGACATATCAGATGAACCTATTTTAGGGTCGCTTTTTGGTGGGGTACTAGCAGGTGTTGGCGTTGGGATTATCTTCCGTGCCTCAGGATCTTCCGGCGGATTCGATATTATTGCTATGTTGTTAGCAAAAAAAAGAGATTTTCCACTTGGTTCTATAATTTCTTTTATGAATGCTGTTGTTGTTTTAATCTCAGGTTTTGTATTTAGCTGGGATGCTGCTTTACTAACGTTATTATCCATCTACGCATCTGGCAAAGCGATTGATATGGTTCATACAAATAACATCAAACTAACACTTATGATTATTACTTCTAAAGGTGATGATATGAAGAAGCAGCTTCTTGCAACTCTCTATCGAGGTATTACAATTATGGACGGCGAAGGTGCATATACTGGAGAAAACAGAAAAGTTTTAATTACAGTCATTACACGCTATCAACTGTCAGATGTTAAAAATATCATTCATGAAGTGGATCCTCGCGCTTTTGTCAATATTACGGAGACAAAAGAAGTGATTGGTATGTTTGACCGAGGATAATTGATTGAAGAGAACGATTAAAATCATGCTTGATGAATTAAGTAAAAAATAGAGTATTTGTATACTCTATTTTTTTGCATTCAAAATCTATATTTTTCACTTACTTTTTTAAAACATGGTTATTACTTATCCACATATAATGCAAAAAAGAGTTAACGAAAAATAATTTTCGTTAACTCTTTTATTCGTTCTATGAAAGTCTACCCTTAAAATCTTCATAATTAAATTGATGAAGAATACGACAATCTCCATTTTTATCTTTTATCATAAGATTCGGTAGCGCCATTCCGTTGAACGTATTTGTTTTTACCATTGTATAAATCGCCATGTCACCAAATACGAGACGGTCGCCATTTTTCAATGGTTGATCAAAGGAATAATCTCCAATGATATCGCCTGTTAGACAAGTTGGACCACCAAGACGATACGTATATGGTTTTTCCCCTTTTTCTCCTGAACCGAATAAAGGTGGACGATAAGGCATCTCTAATACATCTGGCATATGGCAGCAAGCGGAAGTATCCACGATTGCAATATCCATACCATTTTTCAGTGTATCAAGTACTGAAGTTACTAGGACACCAGCATTCAATGCAATTGCTTCGCCAGGTTCTAGATAAACTTCTACATCATATTTTTTCTGGATTCTTGTAATACATTCTTCCAGTAAATAAATATCGTAATCTTCTCTTGTAATATGATGACCGCCGCCAAAGTTAATCCATTCCATTTGAGAAAGCCATGGTCCGAACTTTTCTTCAATTGCGTCAAGCGTCGTTGCTAAATCATCGGAATTTTGCTCGCAAAGTGTGTGGAAATGAAATCCTGAAACACCCTCAAGTAATTCAGGACGGAATTGACTTAAAGTCACTCCAAATCGAGAACCAATTGCACATGGATCATAAATTTCATGTCCTTCTTGTGTCGAGCATTCTGGATTGATACGTAAACCTATACTTTTCCCAGCACTTAACACTTTATCGCGATACTTTTCGACCTGTGAAAAGGAATTGAAAACAATATGATCAGATAATTCGATAATCTCATCGATTTCATCTTCACGATATGCAGGTGAAAAGACATGATTTTCTTTACCCATTTCTTCATGTCCAAGCTTTGCTTCGTATAAACCACTACCGGCAGTACCACTCAAGTACTCACCAATCATTGGATACATTTCATACATTGAAAATGCTTTTTGAGCGAGTAGAATCTTGCATCCTGTTCGATCCATAATACCTTTTAGAATTTGGAGATTCTTTTCAAGTAATGATTCATCTACTACAAAACTTGGAGTTGGGATTTCACTAAACTTCATCTTAGTCTACTAACTCCGGATCGAAGCTTTCTTTCCAAGGAAGTCCCCATTTGTTTAATGCATCCATGAATGGATCTGGATCGAATTCTTCAATATTGTAAACGCCTTTTTTATCCCAAGTTCCTGTCATTAACATCATAGCACCGATCATGGCAGGGACACCTGTAGTGTAAGAAACGGCTTGTGAGCCAACTTCTCTATAGCATTCTTCATGGTCGCAAACATTGTAAACATAATAAGTTTTATCTTTTCCGTCTTTTTTACCACGGAAGATACAGCCGATGTTTGTTTTACCTTTTGTGCGTGGACCAAGTGAAGCAGGATCTGGTAGTACAGCTTTTAAGAATTGAAGTGGAATAATTTGTTTTCCTTCATATTCAATTGGTTCAATAGAAGTCATACCAACATTTTCAAGGCATTTTAAGTGAGTTAGGTAGCTTTCACCAAATGTCATGAAGAAACGAATTCGTTTAATTCCAGGAATATTTAAAGCAAGAGATTCGATTTCTTCATGGTGTAATAAGTACATATCTTTTTCGCCAACTTCTGGGAAGTTATACTGACGTTTGATTTCCATTGGTTCAGTTTCTACCCATTCACCATTTTCCCAATAGCTACCGTTTGCTGAAACTTCGCGAATATTGATTTCTGGGTTGAAGTTTGTAGCAAATGGATATCCATGGTCACCTGCGTTACAGTCAAGAATATCAATGTATTCAATTTCATCAAATTCATGTTTTAGAGCATAAGCAGAAAATACACTTGTTACACCTGGATCAAAGCCGCTACCTAGAAGTGCTGTAATACCAGCTTCTTCAAATTTTTCACGGTAAGCCCATTGCCAGCTATATTCAAATTTTGCAGTATCTTCTGGTTCATAGTTTGCAGTGTCTAAATAGTTTGTTTTTGTAGCTAGACAAGCATCCATGATTGTTAAATCTTGATATGGTAATGCCAAGTTCATTACGATATCTGGTTTTACTTCTTCAATTAACGCGATCAATTCATCAACGTTATCTGCATCAACTTGTGCAGTCGTAATTTTAGTACCTTGTCCATCTAACTTTTCTTTTAACGCATCACATTTTGATTTTGTACGGCTTGCAATACAAATTTCTTCAAATACTTCACTGTTTTGAACAGCCTTATGAATGGCAACAGAAGCCACTCCTCCACAACCAATAATAAGTGCTTTTCCCATCATTATCGCTCCTAACAAAATATATTTTACAAAGCATTTCTTGGCGCCACATCAGCAATCGAAGTTGCTCTGATAAGTTCTTCCCAAGAAAACATTCATTGACATAATACACAAAAACCCAAATAAAAAAACAAGTGCATAACGCATCATCGCGCATCACTTGCTTTAGATATAATGAAAAAATATAGAAAAGCGTAATGTAAAATGAACATTACATCTGCATACTTCTGCCATGAAAAACATGATTTTATGAAGGAATCGCTCTTCAATATTCAAATATATCATTTTAGGTTCAGAGTCTATATAGCAAATAATTACTTTTACTACTCTTATTGACCGTTTCACAAGTTGATGTGCATTTGCACTGGTTGTAAAGTAACCAACTTATAAAATTTGAGCTTTTACTCAATCAATAAGGCAACGAAAAAGTTGCCAATCGGCATTTGACCCGGCTGTCCGTATGGCCTTAACTTTCCAAAAGGAAAATGGTCAAAATTATCTGCTTGGAAAACCCTCTTAGTTAGAATATCCGCTTTCCAAAAATCATAACTCATTCATAATATCAACATCTTACAAAATTATCAATAGGGAAAATTGAAAATAATTCGTTAATCTAGTGTTGATAATGGCTCTTTTACTTTTGTATTACGATTGTTCCTTTTTTTGAATTAAACTATACACTAAAAATAACAATCTTGATCTATAAAATAGTGAGCCATTTCTCGAAAAATCAAGAAATGGCTCACTGATTTATAGCAGTATGCATTTAATTCCTAGGTATCAATCTGCAGATACTAACTATTAATACTCTGTTCTGAATAGTCTTATATTGAAAATTTTGTGGTAAACAACGAAATATAAGGTAGGGAGCGCAATTAACATTAGCATTGAATACTGCATTGGTAAGCTAGTATTGATCAGATTACCTAATACAATAAAAATAAGCGTAGCCATTAAAAATTTTAACATCTTCATACTTCCTTTCAGTAGTGTTATATTTTTTCATTCAACGAAACTTTAAGTATTACAAAACGAGAATAATGCACTATTACCTCATTACTTTAAGAAAGCTATTGCACATTCTTTTAAATCAAAAATAAAGAAAAACAATTAATATTAGCCTTATTTTACACTTATATGTCCATTTTGTGAACAAATATGTGTAGATTTTTTTCGAAATTAGAATATTTGTCCTTGTTTTCGACTTTTATGTAACAGTTTTTTGATACTTCGTTTCCCTGTTCAATGATTTGTAACAAATTAAAAGAGCTCCTTTTTGAGGAGCCCTTTTTATAAATACTAATTTTCGAAGAAATTAGAAACTTGAGTTAATTTCATAAGTGCTTTTCTAGTTAAAAAATACGAATATTTTCTACATAAACAATTCAATAATCGGATAATATTCCATTTCTATATTTACTTAGTATGCCGCTCTAGATGGCGCTTTCCGCGGGCGAGCGTTGAGCCTCCTCGGAAGCTAAAAACATTGTGCTCCTGCATCGCTTCGCTAGCTTTCCCGCAGGAGTCGCCATCTTCCGCTTCATAGACAATATTCTAATAGATATGGCATGTAACAATGGTCCATTTAATGTTCGTGTTTTTCATCAATTTTTTGAATTATGAAATTAAATTCACTTAAATTGAATTAAATTATTCAAATGAATATCAGAAACCTAAAATATATTTTTCCTGTTCCTCTTTCGGCACCATACTTCCCCCAGTTGCCCAAACAATATGTGTAGCATTCTTATTTTGAGCCGCTTCGGGTAATTGTTTTAATCCGATAAACCCTGCAGTTGCAGATGGTTCAACGATAATTTGTTCTGCCTTATATAATTCACGAACATAATGAGATAATTGTTCATCTGGAATCGTCATTAGGCCATCTAATAGAGGCTCCATCTGTTTTCCTACGAATGAGGATGGACGACCAACTGCCAACCCGTCTGCAATTGTTCGATTGGATAAGCCGATATCTTTAACAGCAATTTGATCGTGTAGACCTGTTGCCATTCCTAAGAGCATGCAAGGTGATTCCGTTGGTTCAGCAAAAAAACAATGTACATCTTCGCCAAAGCTTTCCTTCAGACCATAGGTAACCCCACCTGGTCCACCACCAACTCCACATGGAATATACACATAAAGAGGATGATTGGCGTCCACCACAATGCCTTCTGTTTTAAGTTGATGCTTCAATCTTCTCCCTGCAACCGCATAACCACCGAATAGTTGCTTTGAATTCTCATCATCAATAAAATAACTGTTCGGATCTGCAAGCGCCTCTGCTCTCCCTTTATCAACAGCTAAGCTAAAATCTCCACTATGTTCAACAACTGTTACACCCATTTTCCTTAATAGTTGCTTCTTCCACTCTTTCGCATCATGTGACATATGAACCGTGACCTTAAACCCAAGCGTTGCACTCATGATCCCTATACTCAATCCTAAATTACCTGTGGAACCTACCACAATTGTATAGTTACTTAATAATTCTCTAACCCGCTCCGTCGTAAAAATAGCGTAATCATCATCTTTCCTTACAAGCTGATGCTCCATTGCAATTTTCTCCGCAGCATAAAGCACTTCATGAATGCCCCCGCGTGCCTTAATGGATCCGCTAATTGGTAAAGCATCATCTCTTTTTAAGTAAAGTTTTCCGGCTACCCCTAGTTTCTCCTGCATTTGCGGAATGTACTGTAATGGAGATTCAATTATTCCATTATGTATTTTCGTTTCTGGGAATACCTTCTGAAAATACGGTGCAAAGCGATTTAATCTCTCTTCTGCATCATCGATGAGTTGTGAGTCAATTTGATAATTAGTTGATTTCTTCGGATTTTGCCAAAGTATCGATTCTCTAGTTTGTAATCTCTCAATTAGCTCTTTAAAAGGTGATAAATCCATTCCCATCCCCTGCTTTCTTTTAGAGTTCTATTCATTCTACTCTAAGAGAAAATACAAAAAAAATCCAGCACTTCTTCTAGATTATGAAGAAATGCTGAAATTATTTAGAATAGCTTTAATCTCTGATCGTCTCTCTTTTTTTAATTTATTTTCTGATCATAAATGCATCAAAAAATGACATACTATCATTCTAGAATGAGATACTTGCCAAAACTAACCCCAACAAACCTAATATTGCAATCGGCGCAAAAACTTTTCCTGAATCGTTTACACGCATATGAGAGATTACGCCACCAATTCCCACTGCAGTAATCAATAAGGCACCCCAAAAAACATATTCTTCATACCAATAACCTACTATTAAAAAGGCAACTGCTACAGTTTCCACTAACCCAGTAATAACTCTAAACCATTGTGGTAATTTCAAATGAGTAAATGTGTTCTTATGCATTGTAGAGCCGAAAATTTTACCAAGTCCTGCATATATAAAGACTAGAGCTAAAAACCCCTGTAAAATCCACATGAAAATATCCATTATTTTCACCTCCCTACTTGTTATTCACCATCGTTATTACAACAATTAAGACAACCTTTTCTGTTAATGAATTATCATCATTTCTATAGTTGGTGCTACATATCTACAGCATATTCACCCTCAACAAAAGCGGTTACATTAAAGCCTTTACAAGAGTTTTCGTGCATCTAAAAGTTGAAAAAAATGACATAAAAAAACTACCTAATAATCAGACACTAGATAGTTTATTAATTTATTCTGTTAGCCTTACTTCAAATCTAAATCACGAAGCATATTCTCATACATCAGGTTTTACTGATACACTGTCCCAAACGTACTCGTTTTTCTTCTGTCCAACCACTTCAAAAATTAAATTCGACATTTTTATCTACTTAACGACTATTTTATTCTTTATTTTTAATATTATTTTCTAAGAGTTAATTGACGTTAAATTTAATAAACTGCATAATTTATATGACAGATTATTCAGCGAAAACAATTTTCTACTTCTTTCCATTTATTATCAAAAGAGGTGAATTAATATGACTGATTATAATTTAACTGTTAGAGATATTTTAAAACGCAAAACGTTTGAATCTGCAAAAGTTGTAGCTGGTTTTAATGGTCTGAATAGACAAGTTAAATGGTCTCATATATTAGAGGTAAATGAACTGGCATCTCTTATTAACGGTGGTGAACTCATTTTAACTACTGGTGTAGGTCTCCAAACGAATCTAGAGGCACAACTTAATTATTTACAAAATTTAATCGATAAAAATGCAGCTTGTATTTGTATTGAAATAGGATCCTATTTTCGTGACATTCCGATTGAATTAATCAACCTAGCAGAAAAACATAATTTTCCTATTATTATCTTTGATACAATCGTTAAATTCGTAGATATCACCCAAGATTTACATACATTCTTTATCAATCATCATCATCAATTACTCTACCAGCTCGACTTACTCTCAAAAAAATTTATCGACTTTTCCTTAACGCCAAATGGAATATTGAAAATTCTGCAAGAGCTCCATCGTTATTTTAATACAGGTGTGTTATTTGTTTCGGACGATTCCAAATCTTATTACTATCCATCTGAAATCAAGAATGTAGAACCTCTGATTCGAAATTATTTAGATTATTCTATGTCCACTAGTGAAAATCACACAATTACAGTAATAAATAAAACATATGCTCTAATGCCCATTAAAGGTTTTGGACAAATATGGGGATTTTTATGCTTACAAGTGCAGCAATCCATATTAAATGAATTTGTATTTCTTATTTTAGACCGTGCAGCACTTGCCATTGCTCAAATTCTATCTCGTAATCGAACAATTCAAGAAAGAAAACAAAACAAAGAAGACGAGCTTATTCAAAATTTAGCAAAAGGACTTGAATATGATCCAGAAGATGTTCAAACATATTTACCTTCATTAACTCGTAATATGTATTTCAGAATTTTCATTATCAAATTTCGTTTTCCTAAAACCACATTCGGTGAGGAAGAATTGGAAGAGATAAAACTACAGCGTTCTATGTTTATTCGAACGATTTTTAAGCGACTCGGGTTCATCCCTGCCGTATCCTCATCAAGAACTACTATAACTATCATTGCTTCATTTATTGCTGGGGAGCATTTAAAAAATGATACCGGTCGATTCACGCAAGTAATCGAGCGTATTGAGTCGACAAAACAAGGTGGTTATCTTGATGGTGCTACATGTTCTTTTGGCATCAGTCGGGTATACAATAAAATCTTACATGTAAAAGATGGTTATTATGAAGCAAGTGAAGTGCTTAAAATGCAAGAAGAGAAAATATGTACAAGTTATTTTTATCAAGATCTTGGTGTAAATAGATTATTACTTTTATTAAAGAATAATATGCAACTACATTCTTATGTAAATGATTATTTAAAAGACGTATTATCGCATGACCAAAAACACGACAATGACTTGTTTAATACATTACGTGTTTATCTAGAATGTAATGGTGTAAAGAATGAAACGGCTGAACGCCTTTTTATCGTTCGCCAAACTTTATATAATCGACTCGAAAAATTAGAAACACTCCTTGGGAAAAATTTCATGGAGCCTTCTAATCGTCTCGCATTGGAAGTTGCCATCAAAGCTTATAGACTCATTTCTAAACACCCTACTATAGAAGAAGAATCGGTGTTCTTTGCATAACAGAAAACCGATTCTTTTGCTAATTCAAACTTATTAATTTGAGCGTGGATCTAGAATATCTCGAATCGCATTACTTAGCATATATAATCCTAGCACCATCAACGTAATGGCAAAGCCCGGAGCATATGTGTACCATGGTGAACTAATCAAATAGGCTTGAGAGTCTTTTAACATACGTCCCCAACTTGGATCTGGTGGCTGTACCCCTAATCCAAGATAACTAAGTGCTGCTTCTGCCAGCATCGCAACAGCAAATGCAACAGAAGCTGCAACGATTAATTGAGATGAAACATTTGGAAGTATGTGCCGAAACATAATTTTTAAAGGCTTCACGCCTATTAACTTTGCAGAGAGAACGTATTCTGATCCTTTATGCTGCACAAAGCCACTACGAGCAATTCGAGCAATACTCGGAATTGCAATAATACCAAGGGCAAGGGAAGTATTGAGAATCCCAGGTCCAAATACTGCTACTAGCATTAATGCTAAAATAATACCTGGGAATGCCATTAAAGCATCCATGATTCGCATAAAAAGCTCATCAATCCATCCGCCAACATAGCCTGCAATGCCTCCTATGAATGTGCCAAATACTAATCCAATACTAACAGTTAATATCCCCACTAAGAATGCTGTTTGAGTTCCCTTCATAATCCGACTAAAAATATCTCGCCCAAATTCATCTGTTCCAAACAGATGCTTACTACTCGGATTTTGTAGCTTATTAGCAATATTCATCTGATTAACATCGTAAGGGGTATAAAAAAAGCTAATAATCATCATGATTAACAAGGCCAACAAGATTAAGAGGCCAATAAGTAAATTAATATTCTTTGCATAGCTTGATAATAATTTCATATTAGCCCCCCTAATTTAATCGGATTCTTGGATCAAGAACAGAATATAAAATATCTACTAAGAAGTTAATTAACACTACTGCAACTGTAATGTACATTACAATACCTTGTACTAAGGGAAAATCTC
>DATMJF010000319.1:0-2433 GCA_035554455.1 Rummeliibacillus sp. | reverse complement strand
CCTTTGATAAAGCATATGTACTAATTAAAAAGCCAAAACTAATTATTAACAACAGCCACTTTACTTCAATAAGCTCAACAAATATTCCTGCAAGAATCGGCCCCATTATTGCCATCACCTGCCGAATACTTTCAAGAGTAGCATTTGCTTTTCCTAGCTGTTCTTTTTCAACGATTGTTGGTAAGATTGCTTGATTTGCTGGGGTAAAGATAGGCATTACTATTCCGACAATAATTTGAACTATGAATAGTAAGCCAATGGAGTAAAATTCCCCGAATAATGAAACAGACAATGTCAAAGCAAGAAGAGCTCGTATCAAATGACAAATAATCATTGTCCGTTTTCGGCTCCACCGATCAATATATGGACCAATAAATAATTGCATGAAAAATGATGGGACATAATAGATTAACCATACGAATCCCAGCATTGTAGCGGAACCCGTTAATTTATAAACTAATACAGAATTACAAAATGTAAAAAATGCACCTCCAAGTTCAGAAGTTGCACTACTTAACCATATGGCTTTATAACTTCTATTTATATTTTTCACCCTCTAACTAAACCTAATCTCAGCTAAAACCTCCAAAATTGAAGAATATAAACCTATTTATTTATTCTATTTAGAATTGACATAACAAAATTCGTCTTATCCTCTGCATATCGATGTTTATCTTTTTTATTCTTATGTGAAAGTTCTTGTTTCAATTTTTCATATTCTATTCTTGCAGTTTCGTTATATCTTAAATAGTCTCTAAACTGCAGTTGCTCCAGTAAATATTTGTTACCACTTTTATACATATGAATTTGGTGGGTTCTTGGTTCTCCCTTATTAAAGTAATGTCTTTCAGGTAGTACAGCGGTTCCTCTATATTTATAACCTAGTGTTTCCAACACTGAAATACAGGCTAAACCATCTTCAAATGTTTTTATTTCAATGGCCATATCAATAATTGGTTTTGCACTTAAGTGCGGCACTGATGTACTACCAATATGGTGAATGGAAATAATATGCTCGCCAATAATATTTTCGATCTGTCTTTTTTCTACTAAAAATTCTTTTACCCACTCATTAGTCCAAGGAACTAAAAATACCTCTCCTCTTGGTAATCCAAGCAAAGAAATCACCTACCCCTTAATTTAATGAGAATATTCAATAGTGATTATTCATTATTACCCTTCCGATAATGCGTAATACTTTTTTTCAATTCCTTTATACTGAACAATCAAAACATCTTCTCTCTCATTAGTTGAAAATATTTTACTTCCGATAGGCAGTTTAGTGGCCATCTTATTTTTGAATGGTTCTTCTGAGGCTATTGAATATTTACTTTCAATTATGCCAATTTCATTCTTTTTTGAAAGACTTAATTGATTTACCCAGTCAATATCTGTTTTATAAACTCTATCATCCAACATAAAAATATCCGCATTTTTATCTAATTTTAATTCTTCTGCTGCTGATGGTACTGGCGTCTTATGCTCAGTAGTCTTCACCTTGTACCCGCATCCAATTAAAAAGATAGAAATAACAAAAAGACAAATAATAATTTTTTTGAATTGCATTACCTCACCCCTATCAACTTAATTAGCTTGACCCTTATTCCATCATTTGCGAAAAAATGTAAAGTTTATAAAGAGCCGGTACAAGAATAGCAAAAGCTAGGCAAAATACTGCAGCAAATTTGTTTTGTTTTATTCCCCGCACATCGTCAGTTTTTAGATTTTGAAAGAAAGTTAATGTAAAATAAAAGCATAATATTATAAATACTGTTGAAAGAATTCCAATCCAATTCGCTGGACCAAAAACATTTAAATTTTCCATAAAGAAATCCTCCTCTTCATTCTTCTAAGTGATTTAATCATTTCATTTACTTTTTTGAAACGCTTTAATTAAAAACTACAAAATATAGAATACTTATCGTACTATATAGGATAAATAAATCAGGCAATGCCCCCATAAAAAGACTTATGGGAAGTGACCATATAAAAGAAAGAAACATTAATTTTTGATTCGATTTTAAAGACGAAAATATTGCCACACACGTCGGAAGAAACAATAAGTAGAATGGATAAGGCAATTGACCTACTAAAGATGGATTATTATAAGGGTTAATGAAGACAAAGTTAATCCATATAAATATGGACAATATTCCTTTTATTAAAACCTATAACAGATATTTTTTTTAGATATTACAACACATCTTATTCCAATACCTTGTTCAACTCTTCTGGCTCAATAATTAAAAAAGAATACAAAACGAATTCAAGTAACGAACCCTTTAAAAGAATTTAATACTTATTTTTCCAATCATTATAAAAGTCATGAATGGTGCTATGTATTGCATTTAGAGAAAGCAAAATTAAATATAACATCATAACGGTAGCAATTTCCCCCGTAAAAAATGCAATAATTGCAATACCCAGTATCCA
>DATMJF010000318.1:0-3454 GCA_035554455.1 Rummeliibacillus sp. | reverse complement strand
CCCTTTACAAATGGAAGAAATGAAGGTGGATATCATAGAAAAGATAGAAAATGTGGAGATTTTGGATAATGGCGAGACCTTGACACCAGATTCAGATAGTCGCAAACACTCTGTAACAGCTATGATGAAATTTTTCTTCTTTAGTCTATTTGGTATTTTTATGTTTTTTATTCCCATTACCATCAATGGGAAAAGTTCTATTCCATTAGATCATTTTGTATCATGGGTACGTATCACATTTCAACCTGTGATAGTCTATTACATTCTACTAATGGTTGTAGCTGGTGCAATTTATCCTTTTTATAAAAAAACATGGAAAACTTCTGTTGTTGAAGGAATCATCTCATGTCTAAAAGTATTGGGAGCCATTGCTGCTGTTTTAGTTGTTTTTGATATTGGTCCAAAATGGTTAATGACTGAGAATATGGGGCCGTATTGGTATAACTCGTTATTGACCCCAATAGGTGTATTGGTGCCAATTGGTGCAGTATTTCTAGCGATGTTAGTTGGCTATGGTTTATTGGAGTTTATCGGAATATTGGTGCAACCTATCATGCGCCCTATTTGGAAAACACCTGGACGATCGGCTGTCGATGCGGTGGCATCCTTCGTTGGAAGTTATTCGATTGGTTTGTTGATTACTAATAGGATTTATAAAGAAGGAAAATATACTGCGAAAGAAGCAGTCATAATTGCTACTGGGTTTTCAACAGTATCCGTTACATTCATGATTGTCGTTGCAAAAACATTAGATTTGATGTCTATTTGGAATACTTATTTTTGGGTTACATTTTTTGTCACGTTTTTAGTTACAGCAATCAGTGTACGACTCTGGCCAATTCGCAATATCAGTGATGAATATTATCAAAATGGTCCTGGTGATCCAGAACAAATTATTAAAAAGAATCGCTTAAAAAATGCATGGAGTGAAGCTGTAGTAACAGCAGGAAATTCACCACGATTAGGAAAAAGTATTCTTGAAAATGTGAAAGATGGGCTTGTCATGGCAATGGGGATATTGCCATCTATAATGTCTATTGGCCTGATTGGATTACTACTGGTGAATAATACGCCTATTTTTGATTATTTAGCGTATATTTTTTATCCATTAACTTATGTGCTACAAATTGCTGAACCGATGATTGCTGCAAAAGCGGCAGTGATCAATTTAATCGATATGTTCCTGCCATCTCTTGTTGTTATTGATACAAGTCTACAAACGAGATTTATAGTAGGTTCATTATCTATTTCCGCTATTCTATTTTTCTCTGCACTAATTCCTTGTGTTTTATCGACAGAGATTCCTATTAGTCTTGGGAGAATGATTGCAGTTTGGTTTGTACGTACAGTGTTGACATTGCTGATTGTTACGCCAATTGCCTTTTTAATATTGTAGATAAAGTATGTTTTTAAACTGGTGGCTTTGTTTAACAATACTGTTGATATTTCATAAGTTTCGCTACAGGCTGACGCTTTCCGCGGGCGAACCGACGAGCCTCCTCGTTCGCCTTCACTCACTTGCGGGGTCACGTCTGGCTCACTTTCCCGCAGGAGTCGCCACCTTTCGCTCAGGTAAGAATGCATTAAAAAAATCAACAATATCATATAACAGAACCAAACTGGTATATGTCTTTCAGCGTAATTTTGATGCAAAGGCAAAGTTCCTTCTATCAATTAACGGTTTCCAAAAATCTTCATTAAAATTTAAAGGGGTGATAGTATGGAGAATCAACAGTTGCAAATATCTACACCAGTTGAGACAACAAGTGTAGAACAAAATGAATCAACAGATCACTTACAAAAAAAATTAAAAGCACGCCACATTACTATGATAGCGTTGGGAGGCACAATCGGCACTGGAATCTTTCTTGGAACCGGTCCGGCAATACATTCAGCGGGACCGGGTGGGGTTTTGCTTGCGTATAGCGTAATCGGTTTTATGGTTTATTTTGTTATGACAAGTCTTGGAGAATTAGCCTCATTTATGCCGACGAGTGGTTCCATTAGTACTTATGCAACACGGTTTATTGATCCTGCTTTGGGTTTTGCTTTTGGCTGGAACTATTGGTTTGCTTGGGCTATGACACTGGCAGCAGAATTATCAGCTTCAGCATTAATCATGAAATATTGGTTTCCGGATAGTTCGTCATTGTTATGGAGTGGGTTATTTTTAGGATTGCTCTTCTTTTTAAACTATTTATCAGTAAAAGGGTTTGGAGAAGGGGAGTATTGGTTTTCATTTATTAAAGTAGCAACCATTGTTATTTTCATTGTTGTTGGAATATTGATGATTTTTGGAATTATGAGTGGTGAAGCAGTTGGATTTAAAAATATTACGATAGGAGAAGCTCCGTTTGTTGGAGGTGCACTTGGAACTGTAAGTATCTTACTAATTGCTGGTTTTTCCTTTTCAGGAACAGAGTGTATTGGTGTAGCAGCTGGGGAAAGTGAAAACCCAACAAAAAATATACCGCGTGCAGTCCGCACCGTCTTTTGGCGAATTCTTTTATTTTATGTATTAGCGATTGCAGTAATCTCGTTCCTTGTTCCTTATACGAACGAGAGTTTACAGAACTCTACCGTAATGGCTAGTCCGTTTACCATTGTATTTGAAAAAGCGGGACTTGCCTTTGCCGCTTCATTAATGAATGCTGTCATTTTAACTTCCGTACTATCTGCAGGTAATGGATGCCTTTACGTGACAAGCCGAATGATATATGCCATGGCACAAGAAGGGCAAGCACCAAAATTTTTCGCACATGTAAACAAAAGAGGTGTACCTGTAAGAGCATTGTTAGCCACAGCTGTAATCGGAATGTTTGCTTTCCTAGCTTCTATCTATGGCGATGGAACAATTTATATTTGGCTAATGAACTCAGTCGGAATCACGACATTTATTTTTTGGATTGGTATTGCTGTAAGTCATTACAGATTCCGCAAGGCGTATGTTGCTCAGGGACGTTCACTTAATGATCTTCCATATCGTGCAAAATGGTATCCTTTTGGACCAATTTTCGCCTTTTCCCTTTGTGCAGTTATTTTGCTAGGACAAAATTTTGAAGGTTTTATTAGTGGAAGTATTAATTGGTTAAGCATGTTAGCAACCTATATTGGTATCCCAATATTTCTTGTATTATGGCTTGGTTATAAATATATAAAGAAAACAAAAGTGATTCCTTTAGAGGAATGTGATTTTGATTTTAATGAGACAGCAAAAAACAACCAAGTATAAAAGTTTGTTTGTATCAAGGATAGGAGTAATTAGAAGTATACTGATGATTTTGGGGCGAAAATTGCATTGATAAATTGTTGTTCCAGAATTTTTTGAGGAGGTATGGCAACGATGTTTGAAACAAAAGAGAAGACAGTGGTAGATTTAGTCATCAGCAATGCAGCACAAGTAGTTACTTGTGTAGGAGAAAGTATGCGGGATATAGGCGTATTAACAAATGCT
>DATMJF010000317.1:0-2749 GCA_035554455.1 Rummeliibacillus sp. | reverse complement strand
AAAAAGAATGGGTTAACAATTGTAACAGCATTTGCCATACAGATACAGCGAACGTCTTGTCTATCACGAAATACAGTGTCCATCAAGTTCAATAACGCTCTAGGTTCATTTGGAATATAGGTGGAGTTATCCTTTTCCTTTAAAAATTCATCATATACAATCGTCTCCACTAATGGATATGGGTTTGATTTAAGGGACTGCCAACTTGATAGAGAGATAGCGTATCCTGCTAATTTCCCGTCAATATAAAAATTTTTTCCTTTTACTTTCAATTCGTGGTCAGGAAATTCCGAGCGAATATCATTAAAGAACGTGTCGATTTTCTTCAAATCATCCTTATAACGTCTAACATACATAAATTCTTTTCCTTTTTTAATGAAGCGATTGGTAACATATTTTTTAATGCCATATGATTTCCCAACCCCACGCGCTCCAATAATAAAATTTAGTATGCGATTATAAGAAAGCATTTTTTCGGGTGAATAATATAATGATTTTTCCATTTCCTGACCACTCCATTTCTTTACACTTTAGGTACTTTAATTAATTGACCGATTATAATAATATTTGGGTTTTTAATAGATGGATTTAATTCTAGTAAATGACTTACAGTTGTATGTTGTCTTTTCGCTATTTTCGTTAAATTGTCTCCTGAACGAACTTTATATTTCACAATTTCGGGTGAAGAATCTTTTAAAAATAAAGTTCTTTCGGCTTCTCTTCTTATAACCAATCCTTTTAATACTTTTCCACCTGACTTATTCCACTTTATAAATTCATCACTAGCTTTTTTGTAGTCACCTACATTTAGATATTTTAAAAGATTGCTTGTCCGCAATGCACCAACACCACAGTTATAGCAAAAGGAAGTAAGAGCATCCATCATATTTTGAGTAATTTTAACTTTTACTAAGTCATTCACACCGTCCACATATTTCTGGATATCTTTTTTCAATAAATCTTCTGCTTGTTTAGCTGTAATGGTTTGGTCACTTCTTACATCAGAACCATAATGCCCGTAACCAATAGTGTAATATTTTTCGGTGTCAACCGCTTTGTATGCGTGTAAAACCAATCCTTCAAAACTTTTAATTAGATTGATGCCCACCTGTGAAATATTCATTATTTACTCACCTCATTTTGTTTTGCTAAGTTATCAATCGATACTTGTAATTTTGTTAGAATGTTAACCATGTTTTCAGTGTCTTTACTTTGTTTAATCAGCATAAACCCTGCAACAAAGATTGGAAAACCTACTTGACTAATTAATTGACTAATTTCACTTACTGTCATTTTAACCCCTCCTAATATTTCCAACCATTTAACGTATCAGCTAATAATAAATGTATCACTTTCTTTTGGTTATTTGCTATTTTATCGGGTAGGGTGTCGGAACCATCTGTATAATCAGAGGTTTTCCAATCGTAACCCAAACCATTTACAATCTCTACCCCATTCACCGCAAAGACATCATATATATGAAGTTCTGTTCCCGCTAATGCATACCCCGGCTTTTGAACAAAACCGCTGTAAGTAGAACCTTCTATAACATTCAAGTGAAAGTGGTCACCTGTCACGTTTCCACATATCCCACTATGACCAATCAGCGTTCCCTTTGTTACCTTGTCACCCACATTATATAAATGGTTACAATCATGGAAACAACTAAACGTAATATATCGAATCTGTCCATCTGCACACATAACCTTTTCTTGTGATTTCCATATCAAGTAAGCGTCCGAATCATTTCTAGCAAGACACTCAATATCACAAGGCGCATAGTAGGGATAAACATCCGTTTTCCCTAAAAAGTCAATACACAAAGTTCCTTGATGTGAGTATGAACCATTCTCCCCTTGAGAAATATTAATGACATCCATTGGAAACTGTGCCAATTGTACCCCTGTTGCACCGTCTAAAGTATTGAACCAATAATCGGCTTGATCCCCTCTTATAGGTTGATTAGGATCAGCAGGACGCTCATAAGCTGAAATGAATTTTAAGCCTAAGTTGTACGCGGTATCGGTGCTTTGAGTAAACTCTTGGAAAGTCATTTCCGAGTCAATCCACTGAATATTATTCGTAACTTCATAGAGTATTCTTTTTAGGTTACTATCCATTGTCTTGTAATCATAGTTCCTAGCTTTTGCCCAATCAATGTATTTACTAGCAGGTGTCCATTGAACTAAACCAAAACCACCTGACAGATTACCACTATTCAACCCCTGCCATATGGCAGGGTTGATAGTAGATTCTGTCTGCATGTTTCCAAGCATCCCACAAACAGCGTTTTTTGTCCATCCTCTAGTGGTTAAATAATTGAGGATATATTGTGCATTCACTTGCATTTCAGACATGGTTAGAAATCTGTTTCCAGAGTACACCATAAGTTAGTTACCTCGTAATCTATTTAATTCCCTTCTCATTAAAGCTGACTCAAGAACTAGACATTCTGTCATTCGAACCCCCCAACGCTCTCTTCCGTCTTCTAATACATCTTTGCAAAGCAAACCATAATCAAAAGCATTCAACCCGTGATTAGTAAAAGCTTCATCAATTTTTTGGGCAATCACCCCAAAATGGAAACGCGCTTCATCCCCTTTTAACGCTACTGCATCATTGAATTTAAACATACAGTAATTGACCTCTGACCAAGCATCAAGAATGGTATCTGATATGTCTTGAATTTGTTGCTTTTCGTTCGCATCTGATGTGTTAATAGTTCCTGTTCCTGCGAAGATGCTTGACC
>DATMJF010000316.1:0-3259 GCA_035554455.1 Rummeliibacillus sp. | reverse complement strand
TTGCCATTCGTATTGATTTTATTATTTCCTTTTGATACTTTGCCTGTTTGGGAAGCATTAGCTAATGCTACGTCATCAATATACCAGCCTTCTTTAACAACACTTGAATCTGAGAATGCATTGAAGCCGATATAAATTCGTTGACCTGCATATGCAGAAAGGTTTACTTCAGCATCCAACCAACCATTTGATGCACCTGAAACGGTTAATAATTGTGTCCAGTCTACTTTGTTTGTCGATACAAAGACATTGCCATAATCGTAGGCTCTTCCTGATGAAGATTTTTCGAAGTTATACCATTGTTTAAATTGCAAGTAAGAATTACCTTCTGGCAGATCGATTGGTGGCATCACCAATGTAGCGTTCATTTTGTTCGCATAATTCCCTGCTAAATTTGTTGCATATACTTTTTCGCCCGATGCAGCTTTTCCTGGACCAGAAGTTGGTTTGCCCCATTCCCAGCTGTTTTCATTACCAAAGGAATACCAGCCAATTGGTTGTGATTCGAAGCTTTCAGAATATCCAACTGTAATGCCCGGTTTCACTTTTACAGTGTATTCATCACTCACAACCTCATTATTACCGAAATCATTGATTACCCATTTGTATTTGAAGTCGCCAACTGGGATACGTGCACCAGGAATAGTTACACCAAACTCTCCTGATTTGTAATCACCCGATTTACGACTCGCTGTAATGTCTTGCCAAGCACCATTTTCATCTTTGTATTTTAATACGACAGATGAGACGCTAATGTTATCTGATACTGATGCTGTTAGATCTAAATCCATACCAGCATAAGATTCTTTTGGAGCTGTATGTTTTAGCACTGGTGCTTCATTGTCATTGCCTTGTTTTGTCACTTGACCTTGAAGAGTACCAAGACCTGAAGCGATAGACGATACAGCTTGATAAGCATCCACTAATCCATAACCATAGCCATGATTTGGTGTTTGCGGATATTGTGAGTCTGTTAAAGGCGTTGCTGTATTGATAAGAATTTGTTCCATCTCATCCACAGTTAAATTGGCATTCACTTGACGAAGAAGTGCTGCTACACCAGAAATTGCAGGACCCGCCATGGATGTCCCATTCCATCCACCTTCATATGCACTCCCCGGTACTGATGAACGAATATTGACACCAGGTGCAGAAATGTCAGGTTTGACCTCATTGTATGGTGATGGGCCACGAAGAGAGAAGTTCGCTACCTTATTGTTAATATCTATGGCGCCTGTTGCAAAGCTCTCCGGATAGTTTGCCGGTGCTGCAACAGATCCAGCTCCACCCGGATTTGTTAATGTTGTGTTCCCTGCTGAAAACTCTGGGAAAATTTCAGCTGCACGCCAGTTTCGAACGACATCACGGTACCATTCGTCAAGTCCTGGACCGCCTCCCCATGAATTGTTGACAATATCAGGTGCCATATCTACTCGTGCATTACCGTTTGAATCTGTTGGCGCTAGAATCCATTGTGCTGCTTCTAAAAGATCAGCATCTGTTCCACCATTTGAGGTAAATGCTTTAACAGATATGAATTTTGCACCTGGAGCAACACCAATTTGGTTAGATCCATTTGCTTCGCTCCCTACCATTGTTCCTGTTACATGTGTTCCATGTCCAATATCGTCATATGGTGTAGCTCGTCCTGCTGATGTTGCATCATACCAGTTGAAATCATTCGATTCTTGTCCAGTCGATGCATTATATCCACGATATTTTGCCTTTAATGCTGGGTGATCCCATTGAACACCTGTATCAATACTTGCGACAACGGTTCCCGTTCCATCAATTCCCATGCCCCAAACTTCTGGAGCTTTAACTCTTTCAACATTCCATTCGATACTTGAAGTTTTAGCCTTTTCTTCAACTGCATTTTTTGCTTTTCTATTTGTAGCAGATTGAGCTTTACGTTCAACAACAGTTTTTATTTTTGCTTCATCTTCAGTACTTGTCTTTGTCGTATAGAGTTGACGGGTTTCATTTGGCAGCACTTTTTCTACTTCATCAAATGTTGCAACCTTTTCAGCCACTTCTTTTGTAGCTGTAACGGCCATTCCATTTACGATAAAGTACGATTCAATGTCTTTTGCATTCCCTTTATCCTCTTCTTTTTCTAAGAATTGTTTCACATTCTCCTGTGATTCTAGGGAAGTTGCCTTCAGATTTGAAACTACCGAAGAGCGCTGAACAAATTTCGTTTGCTGTGCAGATAACTTGTCCTTCTCTGCACTTTTTCTAGCTTCTGCTGCGACTTTATTTGCAGATGCCTTTTCTTTGAATTTGATCAAGAAAGTTAATTTTTCATCATTTTTAAAATCTTCAAGCAAGCTTTTGCTCACTTTATCCTTCACAACACTTGAATTTTGGCTAGAGTCTCTAAAGGACTGGTGAAGATCATTCGTTGTTGCGCCAGCGATATTCGGCGAAATCAGTGAAATCGCCATAAGTGCAGATGTAGCTAGACTAAATACTTTGAATGAACCATTTTGCTTTCTCAATTGCATTCCTCCCTTTTTCATTTTTAGAAAATGTATTTCTTTGCTAGAAGCTAGCATTCTTTCTAGGAAATTCTAGAAAGATCCAAAGAAAAACACCTTGCCTCCTTTCCTAAAATGACATTTAGGCAAACAGATACAAAGGTGCTAAACAAAGTCTCTAGTTGTTAGAATTACTATAAATTAGCAGAATTAAAAACTTTGTTACATTGTGTCGAAAATTTTAGGCACTTTTTAAATTAATCATTATTCCCTAATTATCCCAAGGACTTTAGTATGAAAAAAAGCAATATATGATTCTGTGTAAAATATATTAATATAGCCAAAACCATTGATATTAATAGGATTTTGAGAGCTATGAAAAATCATTACTAAAAATAGCCACTTTCCTATTGATCGAAAAATGCATATTTGAGCCCATAAAGTGGATAAAGAGGAAAATTGTCCATTGAATTTCAAGTTTATAAATTAGGTTAATAGAACTAGTTGTCACCAATTAATTTCTAATGTTTTCAAGTTGGATTAAATTAGATTCTATTATCTTAATGAATCAATTTCATAAATCCATTTTCAATTTTTAAATACGAACATTTCGACACATTAACTTTTCAATATTCAGATTTGCATCTCCGCTACAGACGACGCTTTCCACAGGCTTGGCTTCAATCTTCTCGGGCCAACACGATGTTGGTCACGAAGCCGTTGCCACAGGACGTGGCGTTCTTAGGCTTTGTTCCTTAAAACCGTTCCTGCGGGGCTTT
>DATMJF010000315.1:0-7009 GCA_035554455.1 Rummeliibacillus sp. | reverse complement strand
CTAACTACTCATTAGAAGGAAATTATCTTATCTTTTCCTTTAGGCAAAGAAAAAAAGTCCCACCAAAAAGGGACTTTACTTAATCACAATCAACTTAACATATCCTATTTTTCTATACGTATTTGTTTTTCTTTTAATCTTAATATATTGATCACAAATAACAATACGCCGAGAACAACCATTAAAGATCCAATAATTGCTACGATTGTAAATGCTTCATTTCCCGTCAGAATCATGATAAATAAGGCACCTTGCATGATTGGTAAACCAATATTATGGAGCCAAAAATGTGTTTTAGCTAACTTTGTTTCAGCTGCAGTTGGGAAAAGTAAATAAATAATACCAAAAATAGCCATTGATACCCAACCAAGTAAATTTAGATGTGCGTGAACAGATGCGAATGCAAAGTTATGGATGATCCCCATCACAAGGCCAAGACAAACGGCAATAATAAAATAGACAGCTGCAATTTTCAGGAACCGCATACCCATGATTTCTTTACCACCTTCCTTATTAAATATGGATTTCGCTCCTTAATTGGAGGAGCATATAAGTATATTGTCTAAGTTCATTAGATATTCCCTGAGTTGTGTTCAATAAAATTAACGAAAAAACGGACTAAAGATATATTATCTTTAAGTCCGTTTTAATAAACTGGATTAATCTTTAGGAGTGAATTTAATTTGCAAACCACTATTAATATCAATAACGTCTCCATCTTCTAATTCTAAATTGTTAAATTTAGCATTATAAAATTCGGAATCACCTACACCAAACATTTCATTTACTTTTAAATCATAGTCATTTGAAACAACAAAGTTACCTTGACCACTTACAGCTGTAGCATCGTATAGGCCTTGTTCAATGTCACGGCCAACTTTATATTTACCAGCTGATAATGTTTTTGTTCTTGTAGCTAATTCTGCGGCAGCTTTTGCTTTTGCTTTACGTTCTTTTTCTTTTTGTGCAGCTTCTTTTCTAGCTTTTTCTTCAGCTTTCAATTTTTCTTCTTTTGCTTTAGCTTCTTTAATTTTGTTTTCTTGTTCTTGTTTAGATAAATCGAAGAAAGGCTTCGCTTCATCTACTTTTGCTTGAAGTTTATTGACTTCTGCATCTTTTTCTTTTACTGCATTTGTCAAATCTTTTGTTTCTTTTACTTTATTATTATACTTATCTACTACCTTATTATATTCGTCACTAGAAGGTCCGAAAGAAGATCCGATAATTAACGCTATAATCGCAACTAAGATATACTTCCAGCGTTTTTTAATAAATGATAATAATGAGTTCATGTAATTCATCCTTTTCTAGTTATTTATATAAAAAATGACCAAACATCATAACTTGGTCATTTTACTACCATGATGTCTTTAAAAGGATTGATCACAATCGTGCTTAACTATTCCTTTCAAATATCAATAATCAAATTTAACAGCGCTTTACCAAAAATGTAGTTTTTCAACTTATTTTCTGTCTCAGAAATTCTAATTATATGCCAAAGAAATTATGACTAAATAATTTTATCAAGTAATTTTTCTATAATAATGATAAGCTCTTCATTTCCGCTACAGACGGACGCTTTCCGCGGGCAAGTATCAAGCCTCCTCCTCACTACGTTCGTGCGGGGTCTTGATTTGCTTGCTTTTCCCGCAGGAGTCGCCGTCTTTCGCTCCATCATTACATTCCATAGGATATATAGTAAACAAAGTTCAGTCAAAAGTAATATGTTCGTTTCTTTAGGTTAAACATCGAATTATGAAATTGGTCCTTATAATAATCACTGATCATCTATGTATAAAACATTTTAACTATTTATTATTATAAACTAATAAACATATGATATGAAAGTTTTATTTTAAATAAAAATGTATCAAAAAAGTAAATCTATTTTCACAAAACGAAAATCCTATTGAAAATAATGATGTTAAGAAAAAAGGCTTTCCCAAATATCTTTAATTAGGGATTGCCTTTTGGATAATCAAAAAATTCTTTACTTAGAGTTATTCGCTTTTGAAGGTCGTACTTTAAAACGAAAATTCCTTAACCATATTGGAAATCTTAATATGATACTTAATAAAAGTGTGATTAATACCAACAGAGCGGATGCTTTTTGAGCAATCTCTGGCGCATCCTCTACAAGTGCTTCGGATTGAACATACCATAATTGAACTGGCAGTGTTCCTCCTTGAGAAAGTAAATTCCAATCCCACATTTCTCCTGAAGTTCCTGTACCACCTACCAATAATATCAACGCAGATTCTCCAAATGCACGACAAGTAGCCAGGCTAATACCACTTAATATTCCAGTTAAAGCTGCAGGAATGACAGTTTTCAATATGGTTTGTGATTTTGTTGCCCCCATCGCAAAGGAAGCTTCTCTTATTTCATCATCTACTGCATTGATTGCTTCCTCGGTTACAGACGTGATCACAGGTAAATTTAATAGGGATAGTGTAATCCCAGCACCTAAAATGGTTAAACCTATATCAAATAGATCCACAAATAGTACATAACCAAAAAGTCCAAATACAATAGAAGGAACAGATGCTAAGCTCTCCACACATGTTCTTATAAATTCTGTAAATCGATTTTTTGGAGCATATTCTGCCAAGTAAATACCTGAACCGATCCCAATAGGAATGGAAATAATGAGGGAAATAACTAAAACATAAAATGAGTTAAATAGAAATGGCCCTACCCCTCCGCCTTTTTCAATCTCATCAGGTAAATCGATTAAAAAGCTAGGTGTAATCTTAGGCAATCCTTTGGATAAAATATAAATTAGTAATCCTAAGATAAGTATGAAGATAAGAAATGTGGCAGACCATAATAAAACGGTAAATACTTTATCTTTTATACCATTCACATTCTTATATAATTTATTAGGTAAACTTCTATTCATCTCTTATACTCCTTTTGTACGAAGCTTTCTAATAATAATAATCAGTACATTTGAAAGAATCAGTAGTAAGAATGCCATCATATATAGAGCATAATTCCAAGTGGAATCGAATTCGACATCTATAATTTGATTCACTATATTACTAGTTAAGACAGCAGTTGGAGTCAATAAATTAGTAGCTAGTTGCGGCGTATTGCCAATCACCATCACGACAGCCATTGTTTCACCAATTGCACGAGCCATCCCTAAAATAATAGCAGTAAATAGACCGGAACTTGCATGTGGAATCACTACTTTAAGTATAGTTTGCATCCTGGTTGATCCCAGTGAATAACTTGCTTCCCTTAATTCAGAAGATACCGCAGTGATTGCATCATCACTTATTCTTGAAATTGTAGGTAAAACCATGATGACTAATACAATAGCAGCTGCTAATAATCCATCTCCCATCGTAGTTCCCGTCACTTTTCTTATAAAAGGAATGAGTAACGTTAATCCTAAGTATCCGTATACAATAGATGGAATTCCTACTAATAAATCTAAAATTGGACGAAGTATTCTTTTAAGCCAATTAGGTGCTATTTCAGCAGTAAAGATCGCCACTGCGATTGAAATAGGCGCAGCAAGTAAAAGTGTTAAACCTGTTAACTCTAAAGTGCCTATTATAAATGATGCAGCTCCATATTTTTCTTCAAAAGGTTCCCATTTAGTTGAAAAGAAGAATTCTTTAAATGAGATATCTTTAAACACTAATAATCCAGTACGTCCAATAAAGATAATGATTGAAAGAAGGACAAGTCCTAAAAATAAGACACTTAGCAAACAAAAAAGCTTAAACAATCGATTTTGTACATAGACTTTTCCTTTTACTACCTTGTCTCTATTAATTAAAAGCTTAGGTTCTTGTAGGTGATAATCTATTTTGGCCATAATATCCTCCACATACTAATAGAATGCCAGCCTTATCAAAGGCTGGCATCATTTCATATTTTAGAAAAATAGAAATTATTTCATTTTGCTAACTGGGATGAATTTTAGTTTCTTTAAAGAACCATTTTGGAACTTGCTGCTTTGAATATATTTAATGTATTGTGCATTAGCGCCAGTAGGATTTCCTTTTGTTACAAGGTAACCATAGCTCCATACTTTGTACTTACCGTTGATTACGTTAGAAGTTGTAGCTGCTACACCATTGAAATTTACAGCTTTAATATCACCTTTTACATATGCTAAGTCTACATAACCAATTGCATTTGGATTTGTTGCTACAGAAGTAACCATTTCTCCACTTTTACCTACTTCTTTGTAGTTACCTTTTGTCATAAAGCTTTTTCCGTTTAAGGCTTTCATTTGATAGTTAACGCGTGTACCAGAACCAAATTTACGGTTTACTACAACGATATCTGCATTTTTTCCGCCTACTTGTTTCCAGTTCGTAATTTTACCAGAGAAAATACCTTGTAGTTGTGAAGATGTTAAATTTTTAACAGGGTTCGATTTGTTAACGATTGTTGCAAAAGGAATAACTGCAATTTTATGTGCTTTTAATCCATTAAATGCTTTGAAACCAGGTACTGATTTTGTAGCATCCCAGTCCACTGCTCCAATTGTTGCAGAACCTTTTAGTACAGATTGTGGGCCAGCAACAGAAGATGAACCTGAAACAGAGATAGATACTTTCGGATTAGAACGTTTATATTCCTTTGCAGCTTGTTGTGTGACTGGAAGTAATGCAGTTGAGCCTGCTACAACAATCTTATTTGATGAAGCTGCTGAAGTTGATGAAATACTACCAAATGTGAATCCTACTGCCGCGACTGTAGATAAAGCTGCAATTGTAATACGTTTAAACATTTTCATAATTAATTTACCCCTTTATTTTTTATTTTGTTAGGAAATCAAAAGATCCTTTTTTAAGTACAACCACTTTTTCACCATTTTTGTCTGAAGTGGTACCAGCAATTAACTTGTCATTTGAAGCACTAAATGAAGACAGCTTTAATTTCGTAGAAACTACCTTCGTTAATTTTTTTGTAGCAGTATTGACTTTATAAATTACAGAAGAACCATTGCTTTCTGCTACCAAAATCATTAATTCACCTTTAGGTGTTACTAAAGAATAAACAATATCTTTAGTAGAACTAAGTGTAGTTATTTTGTTGTTTTCATCAATCATTTTCAACTCAGGAAGTTGATCGTCTTCTGGATCTGCGCTTAAGTACACGATATTTCCATTGGATACAAAGCCAGGGAAAACTTTATTGTCAGTTGTAGTTGTGGCTGCAACTGCTGTTGGTGTAGCCTCAGTTAGATTTAAGGTGTAGATTTGCGGTTCTGTTCCAGTAGTATCAATGTTATCTACTTCTGGATTATCGCCTTCGGTAAATTTAGTGCTCCCTTCTTTACCTACTGTATAAAGAAGCTTATTGCCATCTACTGATAGATGAAGATCCGCTTTATAATTCAGACTATCTGCAAAAATAGTGGTAACTGCTCCATCTGAAATATTGATTGAACCTATTTTTTCACTCTTATCGCCTTGAATGAAATACACTTTTCCGCCGTCATGTGACCATACAAATTCAGTTTTAATTGAATCATCTTCCGCATTTAGTTTCTTTGTCTTTTTAGTCATTAAATCTACTAGATAAACAAAGCCGTTTTCATCTGAATAAATAGCTTGTTTACCATTCGGAGAAACTACTAAGCCTGTACCATTTACTGTATGTACTACTTTTTTAGTAGTAGTATTTAGTAAAAGTGTTCTACTATCTTGAACATCCTCATTTGAAACAAGAATAGTCGAATTATTTACCCATTGTGGTTCAAATACATCTCCACTTACTAATCCAGTAGTTGATAAAAAGTTTCCATCAAAATCTCCACCAAAAGCTTTAACTAATGCACCAGCTTCAATATATAATTTTTTTCCAATCAATTTAGGTGCTATGTTGATTTTTGTTTTCTTACCATTAATAACTGCTGTTTTAACATTGACTTTAAAAGTGACCTTTACTTGCTTTTTGTTTACCGTTTTTGATACTTCATAAGTCTTTGTTTTGCTATTGTATTTATACTTAGCAGTCATTAACTTTGAGAATTGTTCAGCTGAATAAAGTTTTTGTTTGTTTGAGTTTAAAAAAGAAATTGATTTAGACTTACCGTCTACAATGATTGCTGCATTTTCTACTTTTTGCTGCTGAACAGTTTTTGCGCTTACCTCATTTAAATTAATTGGAGTAAAAGCTGTTGTTGTTAGAACTGTTGATGCAATTAATAAACTTGAAATTTGATGTTTCATTCTACATCCTCCATATAGTCGCTATATTTTTCAGGGTATTGCGAAAATCCTCCTTTCAAATGTGCATAATTCCTTATCCACAATTGGTATTATAAGGCATATTTATTAACCTAATTTACTAATTTTGTAAGCTTATTATGGATTATTTGTAAATAAGTGTGATTCTATTGTTCTAGCATCTCTAATTCAAAAGTTTTATTTTTTAATAAAATAAATACGAATTAATCCCCATTGTCCGATAGCAAAGAAAAAAAACCTAGATTTATAAATAATCTAGGTTTTTTCTATATAGTATTTATATTAATAATCCATTTACATTTGAAGGCGCCATCATCAACTTCGATTAATAAATAGAATAGACTTGAACAAAAAGACTTGTTGTTTTGTTTAATTTTGATTGTGAAAACGCTGAATCAGGTATCTATTTGTTTTTAGAGCAAACGGTTTTCTAATTATCAATCGAATCAATTTCACAAGTCCATTTTCGGTTTTTAAATACGAACATTTCAACAAATTAACTTTTCCATATTCAGATTTGGATGTTCCGCTACAGACGGCGCTTTCCACGGGGCTTGGCTTCAATCTCCTCGTCACTACGTTCCTGTGGGGCTTTCAGCTCAAGCTTTTCCCGTAGGAGTCGCCGTCTTTCGCTCCACGATGAACATAATTGGATATCATTAAATGTTCGTATTTAAAAACCGAAAATGGACTTGTGAAATTGATTCGATTGATAATTAGAAAACCGTTTGCTCTAAAAACAAATAGATACCTGATTCAGCGTTTTCACAATCAAAATTAAACAAAAC
>DATMJF010000314.1:0-3033 GCA_035554455.1 Rummeliibacillus sp. | reverse complement strand
TTCAAAAAGAATCCGATTGAACGGGAAATTGCAGAGCGTCATGCTGAAAAGGGTGGTGGTATTTCATGAGTTTAGAGGTACTTGGAATCTCCGTATTGTGGCTATTCTTATTTGGTTACGTCATCATCGGTTCGATTGATTTTGGTGCAGGATTCTTTAATGCATACAGCTTGATAACTGAAAAAAAGCATATTTTAACCAATATTATTCAACGTTATTTGTCACCCGTATGGGAAATTACCAATGTATTTTTAGTATTCTTCTTTGTTGGTGTTGTCGGGTTCTTCCCTAAAACGGCTTACTTCTATGGCACAACTTTACTTGTACCCGCAAGTATTGCACTTGTATTACTAGCTATTCGAGGAAGCTACTATGCATTTGAATCATATGGTTCAAGGGGGCATAAAGGTTATTCCTTCATGTATGGCATGGCAGGACTGTTAATACCGGCATCATTATCTGTAGTATTGACAATTTCTGAAGGTGGTTTTGTGACAATCATCGATAATCAGCCTGTACTCGATTATGGGGCATTATTTACGAGTTCATTAACATGGAGTATTGTTGTGCTAGCGTTAGCAGCCGTTCTTTATATCTCCGCTACATTTCTTACTTGGTATGCAAATGCAGCAGGGGATAGAGAAGCAACGAAATTATTACGGAAATATGCACTTATTTGGGCAGTACCATTAGCTATTTCGGTAGTTGGCATTATGGTAGAGCTACGAAAGCATAATATAGAGCATTTTAACAGAATGATTGATTTTTGGTACCTATTTGCCATTTCAGCCGTTATGTTTGTTATTACTATTTGGTGTATAAGTATGAAACGACAATATGGCCTTGCAGTATGGCTGTTGATTGGGCAATTTGCATTTGCGTTCTTTGGCTATGGCATATCACATTATCCGTACTTGCTTTATCCATTTCTTACTTTATACGATTCATTTACAAATCAGGCGATGGCAATTGCTTTAGTAGTTGTATTTGTTCTAGGGCTCTTGTTACTAATTCCATCATTGTATTTAGTTCTGAAATTGTTCTTATTTGATAAGGATTATGTACGAGGTAAAGGGGATCACCATGCTTAAAGGAGGAAAAGCCAAATGGAACACTTTCTTATTTTCTATGGACCATTTATCGTAGTAATTGTCGCAATTGTCATTGGCTTTTACGTTGCTTCAAAAGATGGAGCAGTTACCAAGGATGAAAAATAAAAAGGAGTCCAAGGGCAATCATATGCTCTTGGATTTTTTCTTTGCTTGTGTCATGTTACAATAGAAGAACTGAAACGGAGGATGCACGAATGACAGCACCAGTAAAGAAAAATGACCGATTATCGGTTTATATAGAAGATTTAACACATGACGGGGCGGGCGTCGCAAAAGTAGATGGCTATCCGCTCTTTATACAAGGTGGACTTCCTGATGAACAAGCAGAAGTTCATGTTTTAAAAACATTAAAAAACTATGGCTTTGCAAAAATCATCCATATTGAAGAACCCTCTCCAGATCGTGTAGATGCACAATGTCCCGTATTTTCACAATGTGGCGGTTGCCAACTACAACACCTTTCTTACGAAGGTCAATTGAAATGGAAAGAAAAAATGGTTCGAAATGTTATGAAGCGAATCGCTAAAATTGATGTACCGGTTCATCCTGTAAAAGGGATGGACAACCCATGGAATTATCGAAACAAAGCACAAATCCCATTTGGTTTAAACGGTGATGTGCCAATCGCAGGTTTTTATAAAACAAAATCACATGCCATTGTCGATACAGACCGCTGCCTTATCCAAACACCAGAAGCAGACGTAATTCTAGAAGGCTTAAAACCACAACTTTGGAAACTAGGCATCAAACCGTATAACGAAGAAACAAAACAAGGGATGCTTCGCCACGTTGTTGTTCGTAAAGCACGCGCAACCGACGAAGTAATGGTCGTACTTGTAACGAAAAAACGTAAATTCCCACAAGCAGAAGCAGCCATTACACTCATCCGCAAACTTGTACCAAATGTGAAATCAATTATGCAAAATATTAATGCCGATACAACAAACGTCATCTTCGGCAATGAAACCATCAATCTTTGGGGACAAGATACGATTGAAGATCATATCGGTGACGTGCGTTTTGAAATTTCAGCACGATCATTCTATCAAGTAAACCCAATCCAAACAGAAGTATTGTACAAACAAGCATTAGACTATGCACAACTTACAGGTGAAGAAACAGTAATCGATGCCTATTGCGGTATCGGTACCATCTCACTATTCATGGCGAAAAAAGCGAAATACGTAATGGGGGTAGAAATCGTCCCACAAGCCATTGAAGATGCCAAACGCAATGCCAAACTAAATGGCTTAGACAACACTTACTTCGAGGCAGGCCCAGCTGAAGAAGTCATCCCACGCTGGTACAATGAAGGAAGAACTGCAGATGTCCTAATGGTAGACCCACCAAGAAAAGGCTGCGACGAAGTGTTGTTAAAGACGATCTTAGAACAACGTCCGAAACGCATAGTTTATGTATCTTGTAATCCGGCTACTTTGGCAAGGGATTTACGGATTCTTGAAGATGGTGGGTATAAGACACAGGAAGTTCAGCCTGTTGATATGTTCCCACATACTGCACATTGTGAAGCGGTCGCGTGGTTGGAGTTGATATAATAGAAAAGCAGTTGATATAGAAAAAATCTATACCATCTGCTTTTTTGTTTATAAAAATACCATTCAGGACCGATTTTCGTTAAAATAAACATTGCCGATTTTCACAATAGTTTTTCACAAATTATAAATGTCCAAATATACTTGTGTTTGATAATAAGTTATTAAGCATGATATAAGTGTAAAAGAAGTGGAACATTTGGCTTTATTATATTTTTTGACCGAGAGATTGAAGTTGTATCCATAGTGAGAGGATTTGAGTTTGAAATGATAGATAATTTTTGGTGTGATTTACCACGACCATTTTTTGTACTTGCACCAATGGAAGATGTGACAGATGTTGTTTTTCGTCACGTAGTAAGTGAAGC
>DATMJF010000313.1:0-4389 GCA_035554455.1 Rummeliibacillus sp. | reverse complement strand
GGCGACTCCTGCGGGAAAGCGAGACAGGTGAGACCCCGCAGGTAGCGAAGCGAACGAGGAGGCTCACCGCTCGCCCGCGGAAAGCGCCATCTGCAGCGGTATAATATGTAAATACTATGAATAAAATAGTATTCGAATTATTAAATTGTATATTCAGAAAAATATTCGTGTTTTTAAACTAGAAAAGCATTAATGAAATTGACTCATTCAATAAAACTATCCTAATTAAGGAGATATTATGAAATCAAAATTATGGAAACCCTTATTTATAGGAACCGTATTATACACAATTTTAGTTTTATATTTTTTGTTCTTTGCTTTTAATAGAATAGAGCATTCAACCAGTGAATATGGATACATATTTATGCTTGTTCCAGAAGCAGTTCCGCTTCAATTTCCTAAACTAACTTTTTCATGGTTATACGAATTGGGAAATATTGTTGCTTTTATCCCTTTCGGAATACTAATTCCCCTATTGTATCGTCTAAGTTTTAGAAAATTTATATCCTTGTTTGTCTTGACGATTCTGATTCTCGAAACTCTGCAGTCTTTAACTCATCTTGGTACCTTTGATATAGATGATGTTATATCTAATACATTAGGTGCAGCGATAGGTTTTTTCGCATATAGAGTTGGATTTTCTTCAAAAATTTCTTATAAAAAACTTATTGTCTCTACTCTATCTATTGGTGTACTTCTAATAGGGATAATGGTGATCTCTGAAACTATCAATTATACTTTAGAGAAAAGAGAAAGCCCTATTCAAGCATTAAATGATGTGAAAGAAATTACAGGAAATATGCCTATGACTGAAAATCTTTCGAGTTTCACCGTAGCAGGCAAGAGAATAGTTCCTAAAATGAATGTATATAGCAGTGAAGGTGGTAGAAATAAAAAATACACATATATCTTGGGGAACAAAAAAGATGTAATGTTCTATTCCTATTATGGCATTCCAGACAGTGCAGATTTAAAGGGTGAGATCACTATTATGGCAGATGGAAAACCAATAGCTCAACTCAATGAAGAATATTATAAAGAAGCAGAACCTGTAGACATACCATTTGACAAAATAAATGAAATTACGATTATAGTATCCGGAAATGCTAAGCTGTGGGACGTAAGATTTAGTGAAATGAAACATTGGTGGGAGTGAAGAACAAACCCTCAATTAATTGAAGCAACTATAATCGTGGCCGGGTTTCAAAAAAGCCTTAATGGTTGGTTTGGATTAAAAAGTTCAATATTAATGCACATCACGAAGATTTCATTCATCATAATACAGTAAAAATCTATCAAATATTTTTATATTTTTCAGATATATATATACTTCTTACCACCAATGTTCTATATTGATTGTAGGAGGTGATTATTATGAAAAAAACTCGTTTACTAACAAGCGACGGTAATGAAATTTTGATTGGACTGGAGTTTAATGAATTCGCCGAAAAATATTTAGATGAAGAATTTGGTTTTAAAACGAAGGCTATTACATACAAAGATGCAAATAATGATAATAGTCGAGTAGTAATTTTCACTAATCAAGTTGTAGCAGTATATGAAACAAAATAACATTATTAAGCATCCTCTGGGGTGCTTTTATTTTTAGCTGAATCATATTTCCAGTTTATAATAAAAAGACAGGAAAACCTGTAGCTGGTGTACGAAATCTACTGTTTCTCTACCATTAAGAAAAATAGATGTAAACTATAAAATTACTGCAACTACAAAAACAAGTAAAAGTATTGGTTATTCTGGCAATACCATTAGTTCAAATCTAGTTGGGATAAGGTGAACAAATAATTCAATAAGTGTGACTGTAAATTTACACAATAAAAAACATGCTAAAGACAAATATGTAAAAACAGCGAATATTGATCAGAAAAGTTACTTCATTTAGGAATCCAGCTCAATCAGTTTAATGAAGAATTGGAACAAATAGTTCGCTAAGAAAACTTTTTCTTTTTCAGCTATTTGCTTGACAAAGGTTTTGTTATGAGATTCCATCTTACTTGAATATAATAGGTAAAAACTTTAGATGGAGGTCTGTTTATGGCATTTGTATCAATTTATACTGTTGGTAGGCTAAATCAACCCTATGACCACCCTGCATCTCGTGAATTTTTTGAAGTGGGAGATGAAATAGTCCGTCAGGCAGCTAAATTAGGACAACTTATAGAAGTGATTGCACCAAAAGGGGTCCTTTTTAATGAAGAAATCAAAAAGCTGGAGGGTTTCCCTACTCTTACACTAACGGTATGGAAAAGTCTTCAATCCTTATATCGTTTTACCTATTCAGGTCAGCATAGGCAAGCGTTGCGAGATAGGAGCAAGTGGATGGAGCCTTATCAAGAGAAACACCTATCATATGTAGTCTGGTGGACAGAGAAGCAGAAGGATGTCTCATGGGAGGAGGCATTCAAGAGATACAACTATTATATTCAGCATGGACCCACTCCTTTTGCGTTTGATTTTAAGCACCCGTTTGATGAAAAAGGGAAGATGTGCTTGATTAAGTAACAGTGGAGCAATGCTAAATTTTATAAGTGAAAAAATTTTCTTTAACAAAATGGAGTTTTAGTTTATAAAAGTCAACTTAGTGAAGTTGGCTTTTTATGTCGCAATAGGCAAATTTAATCTCGCCCAAATTGATATAAATAAGATCATTGTAACGAGTTGTTTTTCTGAAAAATAAGGTGGACGCTATTTGTATTGTAATAGTATTTTTTAACTCTATATTAAAAAGGAGGAATGATATACCGATATATGGTAATATAAATAATTTTAAGGGGGATGAAAAAATGAATAAAGTAATTAAAAACGTTACAGCAACAATGCTAGGGGCAGCCTTACTAACTTCTACATTCGTACAAGTACCAACAGCTGAAGCGAAAACAACAATTAAAAAGGTAACAAAAAATGTTAAAGTTAAATCTCAAAAACTAGTGAGTACAAAAAACAGTAAAGTAATATCAGGTTACGCACTATACAAAAGTAAACTTTATAAAAATGGCAAACTTTATACAGGAATCGTAAACAGTACATATTATAAAAATGGTGTAAAAGGAAAAGGGACGTATAAAAATAAGTATTATGAAAATGGTAAGCTTTTTACAGGTTATGCAGCAAGTATTAACTACATAAATGGACTAAAAAGAAACGGTCTTTATAATGGCTACTATTATAAAGATGGTGAATTTCTAACAGGAGAAACAGAGGATGGCATCTTTTACAAATTTGGAGAAATAGCATATGGTCCCTTTCGAGGTGTCATTTATAATAATGGTATTAAAAATGTAGGAATTAATCAAATAGGAAGAGCATATTACAAGGATCAGAATTATTATATGGGCAACTACACTGATAATGGTAAACAAATCTATGTCCTTAAAGGATATCCTTATGATTTAGATGGTATTGATCGTTTGATTAATAGTAGTAACGGACAATTAGAAAATGCAAAGGAAGATTTTAGAGGTGTTTCAGGGCATCTTGCTAACGTGAAAGATGATAATAATAATATGTGGTCAACACTTCTTGATATTAAGTGGTCCACAGAATATATTTATGCCGCAACAATCGTTACGAATGGATTAAATGCACCTGAAACAAAAATAGCAGAAATACAAAACCAATTAACTGCTATTCAAGAATTTTTTGCATATGTGCAAGACAAACATTCTATTGTTATTGAGAACATGAAAGTAAAAGGCTACAGTGAAAAAGAGATTACTGAATGGTCGAAAAATGATTGGAAAATAGATACTAATACAATGTTAAAAAATGCGAAGGATGTATTAGCGAATGGAATTACAGGATCAAATACATCTTATTATTCATTGAATCCTAATGTTAACGATCATTCTTTGTTGGCTGAAGATTGGGATAGTCCTTGGATCCGGTATCCGGAGGATGATGAATATTAAATAAGTATTGTAAGGGAGATGGCAAAATGCATAAAGTAACAAAAACAGTTACAGCAATAATGCTTGGAGCAGCGTTATTATCTACTACAATTGCACAATCACCAATAGCTGAAGCAAAAACGACGATTAAAAAAGTAACAAAAAACGTCAAAATCAAATCAAAAAAACTAGTAAGTACAAAAACGGGTAAAGCGGTATCAGGTTATGCACTATATAAAAGTAAACTCTATAAAAACGGAAAGCTCTTTACGGGTATTGAGGAAATTACAACTAACAAAAATGGTTTTAAAATTACTGAAAAGAAATATTATCAAAATGGTAAGTTATTTACTGGCCTTACCAAAGATAATACGTATTACAAAAAAGGTGTTGAAGCATCTGGTCTTTATAAAGGTTACTATTACAAATATGGTAAGATATTCACAGGTATTAATCGTAAGGATAATACGTATTATCTAAAGGG